>SLIE01000141.1 GCA_007135795.1 Desulfobacterales bacterium | reverse complement strand
TTAACGGGTTTTATCTATGGCGGCAGGGAAGCGGGCGGCGAAATGGTGGTGCTGTGGATTTTGGCAAATGGCGTTTTTGCGGGGTTGGGGGCGCTTCTGGCATTTTGTCACCCGGTAACGTTTCTGGTTGCTGTTCTTGCCGCCCCGCTTACTTCCCTGAATCCCATGGTAGCCGCCGGATGGGTTGCCGGGCTGGTGGAAGCGTCTGTTCGAAAGCCCCGCGTGAGCGATCTGGAGGATTTGCCGAAAGACATTTTGTCATTTAAAGGGTTCTGGAAAAATAAAGTTACACGGATATTGCTGATCGTGGTCTTTGCCAATGTCGGCAGCTCCGTTGGAACATTTGTTGCCTTGCCGCTTATGATACGGGTACTCGGGACCGGTGGGTAACCGGTTTACGTCTCTTTTTCCTGTAAATGGACAATTTTTACGATGGTACGGTGAAACAGTTTTCCACTTTTATCCGGGTGTGTTGTTTTTACGACTTGAATGCGATTTTCGGCAAAGAGTTGAATGCAATGAGGGAAAAGCGCCCATTCCTGCTCAAGCCCCTTTTGTTTGACGGTCTCAAGCGTATCATTTTCATCAATGGGAAAACAGCGCTGGCCGATGATGGGACCGGAATCTTCTCCATAATCTATGAAATGAACCGTGCAGCCACCCACTTTGCAGCCATACCGGAAGGTGTCGCCATATCCATCCGTACCCGGAAAACAGGGAAGAATGGTGGGATGGATATTCATGATCCGGGGAGACAGCGGGTCCGTATTCACCCGTTCAATGAAATAGGGGGTCAGGTTTCGCATGTACCCGGCCAGCACCAGCAGATCAAAGGGATAGGGGGCCATTTGTTCAAGGAGGGCGGCTTCTGCAATGCACCGGGTTTTCAGGAAGGTGTTCAGGCGGGCGGGGTTTTCGTTCTCCGCAATCGCCTGCTTTCGTAAGATCTCCTGAAGATCGAAATCGTCCGGGAGTATTTGTTTATCCGGGTATTGCATGAATTGATTAATTATCCCGGCGTAATTGACCACGAATGTCGGGATATTCAGTTTTTCTGCATGTTCGAGTCCTTTTGCACCGAAACGATCAGCCCCCGCAAAGACCACCCGGCCGTCGATCCTGTTTGTTTCGCAGGCATTTATAATGGCTTTCAGGTTGCTCCCGGTTCCACTGATTAAAACACCGATGCGGATCGATCTTTTCATTTTGCTCCGCCTTGCTGTTTGATGGTTTGAATTGAAGGAAAAGTAGAAAAATCAATTCGTTTTGTCAATGTTTTTTGCACGTGGCCTTATTGGATTGTTTGAGAATCAAAAAATGAAGCCTACCTTCTGATAAGGACGTTATAAAAATATGATCCTGGACGAATACCGACTGTGTAGTTGTTCAATGACCTTTTAGGCCTTTTATAATGGGCGCATTGAATGACGCATTCAGGCGGGCGCCATCCGCCACAGCAACCATTGGCAGGTGGCAGATCGTTCACTTTTAAATTATATGAATTGATCTGAAAGAAGGATAACCATATGGAAGAAATGGATCGACTGATACAGGTCATGGAAAGGCTCCGCGGTCCGGGTGGATGTCCCTGGGATGCCGTGCAGGATCACAAGAGCATGGTAAAGGGGCTTATTGAAGAAACCTATGAGCTTGCGGAGGCTATTGAACACGACGATTCCGAAGAAATGCTCGAAGAGCTTGGTGATGTTTTGCTGCAGGTGGTGTTTCACAGTATTATTGCAAAAGAAGATGGCGCGTTTACCATTGGGGAGGTTGCAAATTTTCTGGCGGACAAGCTTATTTACAGACACCCTCATGTGTTCGGGGATAAATCGGTGAGGGATGCTGATGAAGTCGTCGTTAACTGGGAGAGACTGAAACAAAAAGAAGAAGGCAAAAAGGACCGGGTTTCCATTCTTTCCGGAATCCCGAAGAGCTTGCCGGCGCTTCTTTACGCCCTGAAGATACAGTCTGCGGCAGGTCGGGTCGGGTTTGATTGGGATAACGTCGCCGGTGTCATAGAGAAGATCAAGGAAGAAGTCGATGAACTTGAAGAAGCAGTGGCTGAAAATGTGAACGAAGGGATTGAAGAAGAAATTGGTGATATGATTTTCAGCGTGGTCAATCTTGCGAGGATGCTGAAGATTGATCCGGAAACAGCACTCAGGCGCTCTAACCGGAAGTTTGCAAAACGGTTTGCGGAAATTGAGAAGGTTGCACGGGAAAAAGATATTCCAGTCTCCAAGATGTCCATGGAGGAGATGGAACGGGTGTGGCAGCAAAGTAAAATGTCGTAAATACGGGATTGGGAACTGCATGCTTTTTGCTGTGAATATCGCTCTCGTGCAGGGTTGTTTTTAGATAAAAATTATCGCATCAGCCCTTGAAGATAATATGATGACCAGTCAGGGAGTGCTTTGTTTTTTGCTTGAGAATTTTCAGGAAACAAACTAATGGTTTTCTTTAGTTTCTACGATAGCTTTACGTTGATACATTTTTGACTGTATTTCAGTGCCATGGTAACGTTTTTCGCGGTACGGGTTGTAGTTGTGTTTTCGAATTTCATCAGATCGTAAAATAAAATACTCATATCTTGTAAAGGGAAAACCCGAAAATGAAAGTACTGGTCAGTGACAATCTCGGCGAAATGGGGCTTAAGATTTTCCAGGCGGAAGGGATCGATGTGGATGTTAAAACCGGTTTGGCCCCTGAAGCACTAAAAGAGATTATCCGGGATTATGATGGACTCGTTATCCGCAGTGCGACAAAAGTGACTGCTGATTTGCTGGAAGCAGCGGAGAATCTCAAGGTAGTCGGGCGTGCCGGTATCGGTCTGGATAACGTGGATATTCCCGCAGCCACCAAAAAAGGTGTTGTGGTGATGAACACGCCGGGCGGAAATGTGGTGACCACCGCGGAGCACGCAATTGCGTTGATGATGGCAATGTCCCGCAATATCCCCCAGGGGACCTCCTCGCTTAAAGCGGGTCGCTGGGATAAAAAGTATCTGCAGGGGCGGGAATTGACGGGTAAAACCCTTGGTCTGATCGGGTTCGGGAAGATCGGTTCGGTGGTGGCCGATCGTGCGCGAGGTTTGAAAATGAGGGTGGTCATTCATGATCCGGTCATTTCTCCTGAGACGGTGGTCAAGCAGGGGTTCGAACCCGTTACACTGGAAGAGCTCTACAATCAATCGGATTTTATCACCATACATGTTCCTAAAGGCCCCAACACCACAAACATGATCAATCAGAAGGCGTTTGAGCAGATGAAGGATGGGGTGATGCTCATCAATTGTGCCCGCGGCGGCATAGTAGATGAAAATGCGCTCTATGATGCATTGAAGGCAGGAAAAGTGGCCAAGGCGGCACTTGATGTTTTTGAAGTAGAACCACCCTCGGCGGATCATCCGCTCCTTACGCTTGACAATGTTATTGCAACCCCACACCTGGGTGCCTCTACACTTGAAGCTCAGACAAATGTGGCGGTGGCGGTTGCCAACCAGATTTCTGCTTTTCTGAAGCATAATAACATCGTCAATGCCGTTAATGTTCCCTCTGTCTCCGGTAAAATCCTTGAGAAATTAAGCCCCTTTATCAGGGTTGCCGACCGCATGGGGTGTATGCAGGCGCAATTTTTATCCGGGCAGATCAAGGAGATCCATATCGATTACAGGGGTGATTTTCAGGATATGGATCTGACGCCGGTTAGCACCGCATTTGTGAAAGGCTTGCTCGATTATCTGGCGCCAGGGGATGTCAATTCGGTCAATGCCATGGCCATTGCAAAAGAGATGGGAATCAAGCTGACGGATTCGGCATCCCTTGAATCGGATGAGTTTGTGAATCTTGTCAGAGCCAAAGTTGTAACAACAGGTGGTGAGTCGACTGTGGCAGGAACGATTTTCGGCAAAACCGATGCACGGATTGTCCGTATAGATGATTTTAGGATCGAAATTATCCCCGAAGGTCATCTTGCACTGATTTATAATGTCGATAAGCCGGGGGCGATTGGGGCCATTGGTAGCAAGCTTGGGCAAAAGAAGATCAATATTTCACGGATGCAGGTGGGAAGAGAAGTCGGGGGTGATAATAATATAATCCTTATTCGGACCGATAGCCCCATTACACCGGACGTTGCCGATGAGATTCTGGGGCTTGAGCAGGTCAAGTCGATCAAAGTTTTTGAACTCTAAGATTCCCTGTCATGATAACGGCGTTGGGGACCGACGGGCACATTGTCTATGCCCGTACAGGTTCCCAACGTCTTTATTTGCAAACATCTCTTCCGGTGTGTCTTCTCATTGACCCTGTTTAATTTTTTCCGCCCATCTCTTTTGTCAATCCATTAAAATGACATCCGTTCCCATAGGTATTTCAAATTCAAACAGAGAGTTGTCCGGTTCGCCGTCAAAGCTCAGGTTTTCAAAAGAAATGGTTGTGGTATCCTTATAAATATTTTCGCTGATGACATGCTCGATCTCCGTCGATTGTTTGTTGACGACCAGGTAAATAGCCGAGAGTTCATAATGCTCTTCATGTGGCACAAGCTTCATGCGCCAATGCGTCCTTGTCTGATCCGCCAGGCTGACATCGAAGGACTCGGTCACCAAATCGAAATTGGCCAGAAACCCTGCCCCTTTGCCGTCTCCGAAATAGGTCGTTGCATCCCCTTTTACCACCTGATTCTCCTCTGGACGGTATATCCACAGTGTATCACCATCTGTGATAATGGCGTGTTCATCAGGCATGTGATACTCCCAGCGCATTTTCCCGGGATGCTTAAACCATGCTCTTCCTTCGGCGGTATCCGATATATTCAGCGCTGCAAGCGTCGATTCCTGGTAAAAATCAGCCGAAAAACTCTCCCCGCCGTATCTTTTTTTCAGTTTATCCACAATTTCCGATACCTGTTCTTCGGATGAAGATTTCACATCCTGACGCGTTCCTGTTTGCCTGCTTTCTCCCCCGTCAACCGTTGAATAGACAGCCATGAAAGGGATGATGAGCAGGGAAATAATAAGTGTTGCCAATGATTTTAACATTTTCCGGGTGAATCCTTTTTTTTCTGGATTATATGAAATTTGATTGCGTCGTAAAGTCCCATTTACTTCGTTAGCAATTTTACATGCGCGCGGATTCTCATTACACGCCTTGTATATGGAACTTTTAACTTGGCCATCTTCACCGATTTTGTGACTTTTTAAGAGCGCAATCAATTTGTCAGTTAACATATTAACAAAAATTAAGCATTTTCAATAGAAATTCCTGCACGCCGCACTTTTGTTTTCTGATTGCCAGGAAGTTCTGCATTCACGTTGGAAGTGTTAAATATGTTGGAAAATTTTGTATTTTCCCTTGACAGCCTTTCCTGCCCTCTGTTAATGAATGAGTATTCATTCATTTTTATCTTCAATTACGGAAGATAGTTGGTGAGTCATTGGTATTGCATTCATCACAGCCGGATAAGGTCGTATAGATCAGTTTCGGGCAGCGCAGCAGGCGGACCAGAATCAGTCGACCTGTTTAATCCCTGCCGTGACCCTGAATCGTGAGCTGTTTTTCTGGAAGGGTTTTCCGAGCGCATTGGAAATATAGCGCAAAACATCATGCAGTTGACATCGACCAGCATCACAGCCGTACTGCTGTTCCGGCTTGGCGTGTTTTAAGCGATGTTTTTTCAGTTTTTTGTTTAAACTAATAGTCAGGAGGTTATCATGCAAAGAAGGATTTCGAAAGCGGCCGTTATTGGTTCAGGCATAATGGGTGGCGGCATCGCCGCGCTACTTGCCAGTGCCGGCATTAAAACGTTACTCTTGGACATTGTTCCGTTTGACCTCAAAGATGAGGAAAAGAACGATCCTAAAGCCAGAAACAGGATAGTTCAACAGGGGTTTGACAATGCGGTCAAATCAAAACCCCCGTTGTTCATGCATCCCCAAAAAGACGCGAAACTGCTCAGTATCGGTAACCTGGACGATGATTTCGACAAACTTGCCGAATGTGACTGGATCGTTGAAGTGGTTGTGGAAAACCTTAAAGTTAAACAAGATTTGTTCAAGAAGATAGACGGCGTTCGCAAGCCGGGGTCCGTCGTCAGCTCAAATACCTCCGGTATTCCTTTAAAGGACATGTCCCAGGAACTCAGTGCGGACATGAAAAAGCATTTCCTGGGGACCCACTTTTTCAACCCGGTTCGCTATATGCATCTTCTTGAAATAATTCCCGGCCCTGAGACAGAGACGGACGTTCTCAATTTCATGGCTGATTTTTGCGAAAGATATCTGGGCAAGGGAATTGTCTGGGCAAAGGATACACCCAATTTCATCGGGAACCGAATCGGCATCCAGGGAATGGGGAAGGCCATGAATGCCATGCTGGAGCACGGGTTGACCATTCCCGAGATAGATGCGCTATTCGGTCCGGCCATGGGGCGCCCCAAGACTGCCATGTTTAAGACCTCCGACTTGGTGGGGCTCGATACCATATATCATGTGGCAAAGAATTGTTATGATCTCTGCCCGGATGATGAAATGCGAGAAACCATGGATTTGCCTGAATTCGTCAAGAAAATGGTCGACAACAAGATGCTTGGCAATAAAACCAAGGGTGGTTTTTATAAAAAAGAACTTACTCCCGAATGGAAAACCATTCGCAAGGTGATAAACCCCGAGACCTTGGAATATGAAGAATACGGAAAAGTTGAGTTTCCCTGTCTCGTGGAGGCTAAAAAGAAAGGCACTACAGCCGAAAAAATACAAGCTATTGTATATGGTGATGACAAGGGCGCCAAGTATGCATGGGATGTAATTTCAAGCCAGTTGATCTACTCCGCCAATCGGGTCCCTGAAATTTCCGACACTATTGTTGATATCGATAATGCCATGAAATGGGGATATAATTTCGAAAATGGCCCCTTTGAATGCTGGGATGCCATTGGTGTAAAGAAATCGGTTGAAAAGATGGAAAAAGAAGGATTGGCTGTGCCAGAGAAGATCAAGAATTTTCTGGCCGATGGCAATCAAACCTTCTACAAGATTCAGGACGGCAAGAAATATTTTTATGATTTCGCCTCTGGCAGTTATAAACCGGTCCCGGTCAGCGAAAAACAGATCAGCCTGTACAATCTGCGCCAGGAAAACAAGGTCGTGAAATCAGTTTCGTCCGCTTCTCTCATTGATTTGGGTGATGGGGTGTTTGATATTGAATATCACTCCAAGATGAATGCCATAAACAAGGAAATGATCGATTTTATGGCCGAAGCCGCGGATTATGTGGATAAAAACGGCGTCGGACTTGTAATCGGAAACCAGGCCCCGGGGATGCCCGCACCATTTTCTGCTGGTGGCGATCTCGCTTTCATGTTGGGGCTTGCAAAAGATGGCAAGTTTTCCGAAATCGATGATTTTATCAAGACGGTTCATGAAGGTATCTTGAGAACCAAATACTGCTCCTTCCCGGTTGTTGCGGCACCGTATGGCCTTGCTCTGGGTGGCGGATGCGAAGTATGCCTTTCATCGGATCGAATGGTTGCCAATGCGGACCTTTTTATGGGCCTCGTTGAGATCGCCGCCGGTCTTGTTCCCGGTGGTGGCGGCATGATGCACCTGTGGCAGAACTATATATCGTATGTTCCCGAAAACGCGAAGATTACCGATTTAGCCGGATTTTTTATCCAGGCATTCATGAGCGTCGCCCAGGCAAAGGTTTCCAGTTCAGCAGCTGATGCCCGCAGCAAGGGATTTCTGAGGCCGAATGACCGTATCGTTTTCAACAAGGACAACCTTATCGGTGAAGCCAAAAAGGAAGTGCTGAAGATGGTTGACGATGCCTATGCACCGCCG
>SLIE01000528.1 GCA_007135795.1 Desulfobacterales bacterium | reverse complement strand
GACAACACGTATCAACCCCGGAGAAGAGACCTGGTTCACAGAGCATTTGGAAGATCATTGAAAAATGAGCACATCAAAAATCCAAATGGCGCCACCATTTAACCAATTCTTTGGACTGCCAGTTTTGCCGCGGCTTCTCCCGTGGCAAAACAGCAGCCAATCACCCGGGCCGAGGCAATCGCCCCGGAATCGGCACTTATGGATTTCCCGGCCATAAACAGATTATCGATCGACACCGATTGCAGCGCCTGTTTCGGGATCTCGTAATATTCCCCATCCGGTATATATTCCACTGACAGGGTTCCGTTTCCGCTGAAGCCGATAAAAATGCCGGGAAACTTCTTTCCCCTTCACCCGCAAATGCGTAATCCACATCCAGGTATGCGGCCAGTTCTCCGGGGGCGACGGAGACGGCACTGCCGCCGATAACGATCGGAACGTTTGAGACGCTTCGTATCATCCGAACGATCTTTCGATCACCTTCAAAGTAGGCGTGGGATTGAACGTACGCGCAATTATCCAAATTTCGGATGGAAAGGCCGATCACGTCCGGATGAAACTGCATCACTTTTTTCCGGATACTTCGACGGATGTTCCGGGAAAAACAAAGATCTAGAAAATCAACCACATGACCGGATTTGCGAAGTGCGCCGACAATTTTGGCCGCACCGATCGGGACCACTGGAAATGGCAATTTTTCACGATTCGTGGAAATAATCAGAACTTTCATGTCAATTTGCCTGACATCAGGTGACGGCCGACCGCCCCTAAAAAATCATCGACCTCATTTGGTGTAATCATTGACTCGACATAAATCAGTGTAATGTGCAACCGACCCGAAAACGTGTAAAAGACAATGCCCATACCCGGAGGGACCACAATGGTCGGCACATGATGCTGGTATTTCACCCGACGTCCCATGAATGTTGAGAGCTCGTCGAGAACCTTGCCGGGATTGGCAAAAACAAACGATGCGATCTCCCCTTTGAACGCCTGGAGAATCTTCAAGGCATAAAACCGGGAGGGGATAAAACGGCAGAATTCCATGGCGCTCACGTTGGAAGCGATCATGTCGTTGTAAATCGCCTCCTGGGTTTGCCTGGCAAAAGATGCCATGATTCTGTCGTAGTCCAGGAGTTCTTCAGGCGCAAACCCATACAGCAGTGTGGCGGATTGATTGGAAAAGACCGACAGACGGGTACCTTTTTTACGAAGATCAACAGACATCGGCATCACATAACCGGCCGAACAAACATTTCGCGATTCCATAAGTCTTCGAAACTCACCCATGGCAGCCGCGCTGTAATAGGCGGATTCATTTAAAAAGCCACCATTTTTTTCCGCCATCTCACGGATTATGCGGGTCTGGCCGCGCGTAAAGGAAACGACAAAGGCATAGGTAATGGCGATATAAACGATACTATTGGGGAAACACAACCCGATCATCTGTCCGGGGGCGACGCCGAGGGCTTTCAGATTTTCTGCAATTCAGAAAATGACACCTTCGAACGCCTGATACGAAAGAACAATGCCACCTTCTACAATCGCGGGCTTTTCCGGATATTTTGCCACCGTATTTTTGAACAGATCGTAAAGGTTCATCGATAATCTGAATGTTTTTGATGTTACGCCGACCGGGTTTTCAGGTGATTTTCAATCATTTCCCGGGCCTTGATCATGGTTTCATCCACAGGGGTCTGGTAATTCTTTTCCGGTGAAATCCGGCCAATCCAACGGACTTCAATCCGGTTGTCAACACACGTGTTAAACAGAAACCGGCCGGGTGTGAACAATTTGTCCGTGTTGGTGATGCAGAGCACTTCAATCGGCACGTTGCATCGTCGCGCAAGTTTAAAAGCGCCCTTGTTGAATTGACCAATCCGCCCGTCCCGGCTTCGCGTCCCTTCCGGAAAAACAAAAAGCACCCCGCCCCCCAGCAGGTAATCGCGCATGTGCTTAACGCGTCGAATTAAAAGTGCGCCCAGATTGCCGCTTCTGTTCGATGGAAGATAACCGGCGGTCTTGACGATCCAGCCAAACACGGGAACATGGAAAAAATTACTTTTCACAATGGTACTTTGTTTGTCGAAAAGTGTTATCATGATCAGGGGGTCGAGATACGATCGATGGTTGGATACGATCACGCAAGCTTGAAGGTCGAGGATGCGCTCATCGAAGTATAGAGTCAGGCCGGGTGTTATCCTGCGCAGCAACCATAAAAATCCCTTTAAAAACCGGTGATTCAGCTTTTGGAAAGATCGCTGGCGTTCTTTGGAAAAAAGGTAAGCCGCACCATAGAACGGTGAAAAGAAAATGACGAAACCCAAAGTGAAATATATCCATAAAATAATCGTTACAGACACATCAACGATGAATTTGAAATATTTCCGGCAAATTGTCATTATGAGTCGAAAGCTTTGACAAACAGGCTTGTGTTGACGCCACCAAATGCGAAGTTTTGAATAGATGCCAATCGAATCGGCTTTTCGAACAGTTGTTGGGCATGATTGATCCCCTCACAGCGGGGGTCGACCTGATCCAAATGGAGCGTCGGCGCAACAAAGCCTTTTTCCATCATGTAGAGGGTCAAAATGGTTTCAATGACGCCGCACGCAGCCATGGTATGGCCTGTATAGCTCTTGAGCCCGGTTACCAGCGCGGCGTTTCCGTAAACCCTTTCAATGGCCTGTGCTTCAAGGACATCCCCCATTTTCGTCCCGGTCGCATGAGCACTGATAAAATCGATCGATTCCGGACCGATGCCGGCACTATCGAGGCCGACCCGGAGCACTGTGCTGATCCCCTCCAAACTGGGCAGAATCAGATCTCCACCGTTATTGTTGCACGCAAAACCGACGACCTCGCCGATGATATTGGCCCCTCGTTTTTTTGCGAACTCGTATTCCTCCAGAAGTATCGCACCCGAACCTTCTCCCACGACAAGCCCGTCGCGATCTGCATCAAACGGCCGGGGGGTCAGATGAGGCCTGTCATTATAAGCCGTTGAACAGGCCAGCAGATTATCGAAAATCGCAACCGTGGTCGTGTCATACTCATCAGCCCCGCCGCAGATCATGGCATCCTGCAAGCCGAATTTTACCATTTCATACCCAAAACCGATCGATTGGCTACTGGTGGTACAGGCGGTTGAAGAAGAAATCACCCGGCCGGTGATCTGAAACATCCGGGTGATATTAACGGCAGTGGTATGAACCATCGACTTGAGATAATTAACCGCCCTGACTGAGCCGAATCTGGTAGATGTTTTATCGAACAGGTTTTTATAAATTTCCCGTTGCATCAAAGGACTGCCATGAATGGAGCCAAAAGCGACCCCAAGCCTGCCCGAAGATATAAATTCCTGGTCCAGGCCGGCTTTTGCCAGAAGTTCCTTGACCACCTGGCAGGCGTAAAAAGCAACCGGACCCATTGTTTTTCGGTATTTACGATCAAAATCATAGTCAATGGGATAATCGACCGTACCAAATACCTTGGAATGAACAAATTCGCTTAAAAATTCGTCTTCGCGCAACGGCTTAACGCCGGAAACACCTTCAGCGAGACTTTTTACGATTTGTTCTTTGGTGTTGCCAATGGGTGTGATGGACGCTTCGGCGGTAATTACAACTCGTCTATCCATTAATTACTCATGGCACATGGACTGACAGCGTCTTCCCGGGGCAGGAATTGCTCTACATAATCGCAGATCTGGTTGACGGTCCGGATATGCAGCATGGCATCTTTCTTGATTTCCTGATCCAGGTTGATATGAAGCGTTTTTTCGAGCTCGATAAATAATTCTATCGCATCGATGCTGTCAAAACCATGTACATCCTTAAGATCGTCGTCCAATCCCGGATCTTCAATTTCAAAATGTTCCCGAAATAAACTAAATATTTCGTTCTGTATGTTTTCGCGAGTCATAAAAACCTGTATTTTAAGATAAAAATTGGATAAAACGGCAGACATTCAATCTTTCCAAACACCCGCAAATGCATAATTCGAAGCTTTTTAGATTTTACCTATGTAAGACAAACAAGGTTGATAGTCAACAGCAATTTTATCTGCTTCAAAGATGTTCACGAGGCTTTTATTCAACTTTAAATGGCCTTTATAGACCAACATTTCCAGACTTAAAATTTATCCTACCCGATTCTTTACTTGTTTTTTGCCCAAAAGAAATTTACTGTTTTTCAAAAAAAGGAGAAGTGGATCGTGACCGAAGACATCTACTCAAAGCTGGCCCATGTACTAAACACGCTGCCCAACGGCTTCCCCCCCACTGCAAATGGTGTCGAGATCCGTTTGCTCAAAAAAATTTTCTCCCCGGGCGAGGCTGAACTATTCTGCAGGCTGAAACTGACGTTTGAAACACCGGAGCATATTTCCGGGCGCATTGACCGTCCCCTGGCCGAAGTTGGGGGGCTGCTGGAAGTCATGAAAAGCAAGGGACAGGTTTTCGGGATTGAAGTGGCCGGAATGAGATTTTACCGGATGCTGCCGTGGGCTTTTGGAATTTACGAGATGCAAATGCCCCGAATAGACAGGGAAATGGCCGAAATGTGCGATGAATACACAGAAGCTTTCGGCAGGCAGTTTTTCGAAACCAACTTGCCGCTCATGCAGGTGATCCCCATTGAAAAAGAGATCCCAAACCAGCAGCAGGTGCTCCCCCATGAGCGGGTATCCGCCATCATCAAAAAGAGCCGGTCCTTCATGTACCTCGATTGCATCTGCAAAAAAGAACAAGGCTTGCTGGGCAAACCGTGCGACCGGCCCATGCAGGTCTGCACTGTATACGCGCCTATCTCCGGACTATTCGACAATCACCCGTTCGGCACGGTCATGACCCGCCAGGAAGCCTATGATCTACTCGACCGTGCAGAATCCCATGGGCTGGTGCACCTGACCTGGAACGTGCAGAGCGGACATTACTTTATTTGTAATTGCTGCGGCTGCTGCTGTCATGTTTTACGCGGCATCAACGAAATGGGGTTTAACGCCGCCGATGTTATCAATTCTCATTACACCGCACAGCTCGACCCCGATGTCTGCAGCGCCTGCGGAATCTGCGAAGCTGAACGCTGCCAGGTTAACGCCATCTTCCATGAGGAAGGAATGTACCGGGTGGCCGCGGAGAAATGCATTGGTTGCGGCCTTTGCGTGAGCACCTGTCCGGAAAAAGCGCTTTCACTCGTCCGCAAACCGGATGATCAGATCAAAACGCCTCCGGAAGATGAAACACAGTGGTATATCGCACGGGCAAAGATGCGAGGCGTTGATATCAGCGAATTTACGTAGTGTCGGACCGGGTTTTATATTAGAAGCAAGACGGCGCGGCTGGCAGATATCACCGTACACAATCTATTTTTTATTCAAAGGGGAGAAGTCCTGTTCCAGGGTTTTTCCCGGCATATGCTTTTCCACAAATATCCGGACAGCCCATTTCAGGAATGCTTTTGTATGATTCACCCCCGACAGGTACAATCCGAACATACAGAGAAAATGTGAAACAAGCCAGATTGCCGGGCCGCCGATAACGACCCATAACGGTTCACGGACATAAACGGCAAACACGCTGAGGGCGCTGATCACCGGCCAGCACAGGATATAGCTCAAAGCAATGCAGATCAACCCGACAAGCATTTTTCCCGAAGGCCGTTGCCGAAAAATCCGCAAATCCGAATTTTCTTTTACAGCGCAATTGACAAAATCGGTTTTCAATAACTGTGTGGCCAGATACCTGGAAATACCCACATATCCTCCTCTTGGAATAAACACGGCGCGGATCGGTTCCCGTTACAAACCACTGTAACGATACCGACCAGGCTTTTCATTGCGACACTATCTACTTCATTGCGGCACTTTCTACTTGATACTTGAAACCGCTACCCATTTATATTATATCAGGCTTGCCCCGGGCAACTATAAATAATCAGATTCAAATCCATACAAGCCATGACGACGGATACCCATAATGCCGCTTTTGAACCAACTGAAAAAACTCATTACATGTCCTGCACATCCTCGAAATGATTATATTATATCCCGATACACATATGAAAACATATATTCGATTGCCGCAACATTCCAGCAGCAATTTTTTCTCCCGGATATCAAAGAGTCCATCTGCCTGTGCATTAACGACCGTGGGATAATGGCAGGCGCATTGCTTGCCGCACTGACCCGTCCGGTAACGCTGGTTATTCCGTACTCCTTTTCGGAAACGGTACTTGCCGACATGCACCGGGCCCACCCTTTTTCCAAGGCCATCGTGCAGGCACCAATACCCCTCCCCCAAGGCGTGGAAGCCGTCTTTCCTGACCAGAACGATATCGGCAAATACAAATTGGACGGGACTTTTATTCGCAATCCGGACGAGGTGTTCGTCAAGCTCTTTACCGGCGGATCAACCTCGACGCCCCGAACCTGGTCCAAAACCATCCGCAATCTGTTTTCCGAAGCGATCCACCAGGCCGCGAACCTGTGCGCATCACCAAGTGATCGATTTGCCGCGACCGTACCGGCATACCACATATACGGGCTTCTATTTTCGGTGCTGACACCGTTTGTGGCATCATCTTCGGTCATTGACGATGAATTGGTCTATCCCTACGAAATTCAAAACGTCGTGAGCCAGAACCAGGCGAGCGTCCTTGTCAGCATCCCGCTTCATTATAAGCTGATGGCCGACATGGCGTTGCAGACACAATCCCTTCGCATTGCGCTTTCGTCCGCAGCCAGGCTCGATACGGCAGACAGCCGGGCTTTTTACCAAAAAACCGGCCTGGGGATTACTGAAATATTCGGATCCACCGAAACAGGCGGGATCGCTTCCCGCCTGTGCACCGAAACCCAGCCCCACTTTACCCCGTTTGACTGCATTGATTGGAAATTAGCCGATAATCGGCTGGCAATCCGCTCAAGCTTCATATCTCCGGAGTTGCCCACAGATCCGGAGGGGTTTTTTATCACGAACGATCAGGCAAACCCGGTCGGTCCTGCGGGGGTTGAATTGACGGGTCGGGTGGACAGAATTGTCAAAATAGCAGGCAATCGCGTGGATCTCGATGAAATCAGATCCGCCCTGACCAACATGCCCGATGTCAAGGATGCCGTGGTCATCTGTACTCCCGGCGACAGCGGCCGGGGAAACGAAATAAGCGCCCTGGTAGCTACCACTGCAACCAGCCAGGAAATCAGGCATTACCTCCAGCATCGCATCCAAGCCTGCGCCATCCCCCGCCGGATCAAAATTGTTGATACTATTCCAATCTCCCCTGCCGGAAAATACAAAAACACCGAGATTAAAAAAATTCTGAAATCATTGTAAATTCATAATAAGGGCAATTTCTCCCGGGCGTACCGGGTATTGCCCTGGCAACTGCATGGGAACGCTTATAGCTCTGTGGCATTGCTTTGATATGCCCTGTGATCAACGGCAGGACAACAGGTCGCTTATCCGCTGAGATCAAAGGACAATTTCTCCCGGGGGCTGCCGGGCATTACCCTGGCAACTGCATGAGAACGCTTATATCTCTATGGCTTGCTTCGATGCGCCCTGTGATAAACTGCAGGGCCACAGGTCGCTTATCTACGCTTCGCCAAGAGCTATAAGCAACCTCCTACAATTGTTGCCACGGGCAATACCCGGCACCCCCCGGTTGAAATTGATCATTTTGTATGGTCAGAGGTTAACCGGTGTTGTTTACGTTAGCTTTGATGGCGTCATAAAAAGCTACAAGCTATCTCAAAAAAAAGATCACGCCTGCTGGCAAGGCGTGAGGCGATAAAAAAGCGGAGCATATACGTATATTGAGCATTTTGAAGAGTCTCACAACACCGCCAGGGGTGTTAGATTATTTTGAGATAGTTTGTAATTAATTG
>SLIE01000363.1 GCA_007135795.1 Desulfobacterales bacterium | reverse complement strand
CCATAGAGTATATCGACAAAATTATCGATCTTCGTCGTGGCATGGTAGATGAAGGGATGGTTCCCCAATCACTCCAAAAGCCATTGAACGCATTGGGGAAACGGGGCAATCCATGGGGCAAAATGGAAAAGAAACGTGCGGAATGGACAAAGACCCTTCCGGAAAATGTTACCATTAAGGATCTTTCAGGCGGAGACACCGCGGATACCCTTTATTTCGTGGATAGTATCACTTCCTACGATGACCGCATGGCGGATCTTGCACGTGCCACGACCACGATCCTTTCTTCGGCAAATGCGGACGCTGGCATTCTTGGCAAGAACGAAAAAGACAGCGCCAATGAAGTGCGACGGTTTGGAGAGGAAATGCTCTTTATGGATCTCCGGGACCACAATACCGAGATGATCGCTGAGAGTGGCGCAAAAAATATCGTCACTTCCGATCCTCACGCCTTAAACGCCCTTAAGAAAGACTACAAAGGCCTTCCACCTGTGGAACATATCAGCGAGTTCACACTTCGGAGTCTCAAGGAGCAAAGTATCCGTTTCAATCCTTTGGATGACGCCGAAAAAATTAAAACATATACTTTCCATGACCCCTGTTACCTTGGACGTCACAACGAGGTCTATGATGCCCCTCGCGAGGTAATGGATGCCATACCGGGCTTGAGGCGGGTTGACATGAAACGCTGCCGTGATCGTTCCTTCTGTTGCGGTGGTGGCGGACTGATGCTCTTTTATGAGCCGGAAGAAGAACAACGAATGGGCGTGTTACGCGTGGAAATGGCCAAGGAAGCGGGCGCCGACGTTATCGTCACCGGCTGCCCTTTCTGCCTGGTCAACATGGAAGATGCCATAAAGGTCGCCGGACTTGAAGGGCAAATGGAAGCCATCGATCTGTCAGAGCTCATCGCCCGGCAAATTAAACAAGAATAAGCTTCATGGGAAGCCGGTAGTTGATCTCTGCATATATCGACCACCTGGCTTTTCATCTAATGTCATTAACTTTTTTGGGGAGGATCAACATGGAGATTTTGGTTTGCGTTAAAAGAGTGCCGGATACCTCTGAAAATGAAATAGAGGTAAGTAAGGACGGTGCGGATATCGAACGGGATGACCTGGTATATTCCGTGAATGAATGGGACAATTATGCGGTTGAAGAAGCCATTCAGATCAAGGATAAAATCGGCGGTTCCGTAACCGTGATCACTGTCGGGGATGAGGAAGCTGAAGAAGTTCTCCGGCGTGAAATGGCCATGGGGGCGGACAATGGTATCCTTCTTGACGATGAGGCCTTTGAGGGCTCTGATGGAAAAGGCATTGCGACCATCTTGAAGGCTGCCGTGGAAAAGGGCAAATATGACCTGATTCTCACCGGTGCCCAGGCCGATGACGGTGCAGCCCAGGTAGGCGGAATGCTTGCGGCAATGCTCGACATGCCCTATGCTTCCCTGGTCAATTCCGTCGATGTCAGTGATGCCAAAAAACTGAAGGTGGGACGTGAAATAGAAGGCGGCAACCAGGAAATGAACGAAATCGAGCTTCCTTGCGTTCTTTCTATTCAGACCGGTATCAATGAACCCCGCTATGTCGGTATCCGCGGTATTCGAAAGGTTGCCTCTGTTGAAATCCCGACTTACACCGCCTCGGATCTCGGCCTTGGCGCCGATGCCGTCGGAGCTGGTGCCGCAAAAGTCAAACGGCTCGATTATTTTGTTCCGGAACTTGGCGAAGGCGCTGAAATGTTAGAAGGCAGCACAGAAGAAAAGGTTGCCAAACTCATTGAACTCTTAAAAGCCAAAGGAGGGATAAAGTAATGGCTCAATTTTTCGCATATATTTCACACGGAGACGGCGTTGCTGATGATGCCGCACTGGAAATGATCACAGCGGCCAAAAAGATCGACCCGTCCGCATCTGTTACGGCCATTGTCACCGGTTCCGGCCCCGATCTTGACAAAGTTGCCAATGAACTGACCGCTTCTTATCCTGAAGTATGGAAATTCAACAACGACGCGCTGGCTTACCCGAATGCGGAAGTAATCCGCAAAGCCCTTGTAAACAATCTGCCGGCGGACTGCATACTGCTGACGACTCATGACACGTTGGGCATGGATCTGGCACCTGGCCTTTCCATTAAACTCGATTCTGCTTACGTTGCCGACGTGGTAGATTTCGAAGGTCTTGAAGGCTCCGATATCAAGCTTGTTCGCCAGGAATTCTCAGGCCAGGTCAGCACCCATGTAAAATGCGATGCGGGTAATGGCGCTGTACTGACCCTTCGTCCCGGCGTATTCCCAGCTGACGAAAGTAAATCCGCAAGCGGCAATGTAGTGGACAAAGACGCTGGCGATGTCTCTACCAAGCGCAAGTACCTTGAAGTTGTCGTCGCTGAAGTCGGCGATGTCGATATCACCAAATCAGAGATACTGGTTTCCGTTGGGCGCGGCATCGAAGATCAGGACAATCTCGAGATCGTACATGAACTGGCAGAAGCCATGGGCGCCGATGTGTCTTGTTCACGACCCATCGTGGATGCCAAGTGGCTGGAAAAATCACGGCAGGTTGGCACGTCCGGTCTCACAGTAAAACCGAAGGTGTACCTTGCAGTGGGCATCAGCGGTTCCTTCCAGCACATGGGCGGGATCAAGGGAAATCCCTTTGTTATTGCCATCAACAAGAACCCCAAGGCACCGATCTTTCAGGTTGCCGATGTCGGCGTAACAGAAGATATCCTGGAATTTATTCCGGAGTTGACAGAAGCGATCAATGAAGCCAAGTAATTTGTAGCGCTATCTGACAATATTTGTTAAAAGGCCGGCTGCCTTTATTAAAGGCAGCCGGCCTTTTATATTTTGCCATGGATCCCTGATCATTTTACCGCAATAACACCCTTTCCCGAACCACACTTTTCATTTTCTGAACCTATTGTTTACTCAACCTCCGGGTATCCCGCCAAAAAAAGGGAGTTCCCGCAAAAGCGACAACCCCCTTTAATTTTTATCCAGGACTTTCTGAAACAGCTGTTTATCCGATAAAAGACGCCTCGTCAATATCGATGGCGGCACTGTCGGATGCCAGGATGGCGTTCATCTTGCCGGCCGTGGTGGGGAGTACGGTATTGCAGAAAAACTGGACACTCCTGATCTGGCCGTCATAAAAGGGCAGGTCTTTCTTCTTTGCTTTCTCCCGGGCGCCGGCCGCGATGTTGGCTCGCCACAGAAGCATCCACGCCATTACAACATCACCGCACACTTCCATGAACGGATAGGAATGAGCAAAAGCGGTAAGTACCTTTTCGGACATCGCGGTTGCACCCAGGTGCATGGCGACTTCTCCGAGCTTGTTAAGATTTTTTTCAAGCACTGCGGCATATTCTTTGGTCGCTTCTATTTGTTTTCCTTCATTGATGACAGCACCGATTTCGCCCATCAGGTCCATCACAAGCTTCCCTTTTTTCATGCCGAGTTTACGGCCCAGGAGATCCATTGACTGGATTCCGTTGGTCCCCTCGTAAATCATGGTGATCCGGCAGTCACGAACGAGCTGCTCTTGAGGGTATTCCTTGATATAGCCATACCCGCCATATACCTGCATGCCCAGGTTACAGACATTGTATGCCTCATCCGTAACATACCCCTTGGCAATCGGAATCAGCAACTCTACCAGGTTCTGGTATTTTTCCTTATCGTTTTCATCTGCGGCAATCTTGGTCATGTCTTCACACCAGGCCACGTAATACAGCAGACTTCGCATCCCTTCCACATAGGCTTTCATGGTCAGAAGCATGCGGCGAATATCCGGATGCTGGATAATCGGCACGCCAGGGGCATCCTTTTCAAACATCTTGAGCAGGTGCCGTCCCTGAACGCGTTCCTTGGCATAATTAACGGAATTCATGTATGAGGACGAGGCACATGCGAAACCTTGCATGCCGACCAGCAACCGGGCTTCGTTCATCATGAGAAACATGGCCCGCATGCCCTTGTTCTCCTCGCCTAACAACTCGCCCCTGCACTCCCCTTTTTCGCCCAGGGAAAGCGTACACGTGGCATTACCATGAATTCCCATTTTTTCTTCAATGCCAACGCAGGTGACATCATTGAATTCACCGAGACTGCCGTCATCTTTAACCCGGAACTTCGGAACCAGAAAAAGAGAAATCCCCTTTGTTCCGGCAGGAGCGCCTTCAATACGCGCAAGAACGGGGTGAATGATGTTTTCCATCATGTCGTGATCGCCACTGGATATAAATATTTTCTGTCCTGTGATGGAATACGTGCCGTCATCATTTTTCACTGCCTTGGAGGTCAATGCGCCAACGTCCGAACCGGCTTCCGGTTCCGTCAGGAGCATGGTGCCGCCCCACTTGCAGGTGTACATGTTTTTCAGGTAAATTCTTTTCTGCTCTTCCGTACCAAATGATTCAACGAGTTTCCCTGCACCGTGGGTCAGGCCGGGGTACATCATCAAAGGATAATTGGCGCCGTTGAAATATTCCCCAGCTGCCATGGCGAGTGTTACAGGCATTCCCTGGCCACCGTATTCGGGATCTTCGGTCATCGCGGTCCATTCACCCTCACGAAGCAGCTCAATAGGCCTGCGGAAGCATTCCGGTGCCTTTACCACACCAGCGTCAAAGGTACATCCGACTTCGTCACCTTCCTTACGGGTGGGAAGAACTTCTTTTACTGCCAGATTGCGAGCTTCCGACACGATCAGGTCAATGGTTTTCTTGGTAAACTCAGCAAATTTTTCGTGCTTGCTGAGATTTTCGATTTTCAACTGTTCATGCAGGATAAAATCAATGTCCCTGCGATCGGAAATCTGTTGTGCCATGGCTTTTCTCCTTTTTCCTGTTAAGAAAACAATATATTATAACATAAACAATGATGCACGTGAAAAAATGATATTACCTGAATCCAGTTCGACTACCCCCCTGTGGTATAACGGCAGTATTACGCATCTTCACCGGCCGGGTTGCCAATTCCCCCGAAACACAGATCCACAAGTGGATCGGCCATTTCGGTCAGATCCCGCCGTCCGTCGGAAACAACCCAGGTATTGATTACTTCATTTACCGCACCAAGAATAAAACGCTTTGCAAGACCCCGTGAAAATGTTTTCCTGATGGTGTTTTCTTTTTGCCCGAGCCTGATGATCTCATCCAGAATATCGATGTACATTCTGGTAATCGCCTTAATATCTTCTTCATTTACCTGTCTTGCCAAAAGCGCTTCCCGCTGAAAGACAACGGCCAGGTCCCTGTAGTTCTGGAATTCTGTAAGATGGGTTCGAACAAGCGCCCTGAGCTTATCTTCAGCGCTTTCCTGTTGATCCACAACATCCCTGAATCTCTCGAAGACCTGGCGGGTAGTATGATTGAAGAAATGAGACAGAATATCTTTTTTGCTCTTGAAGTAGAGATAAATAGTGCCATCAGCGACTCCTGCCGCTCTGGCAATCTGAGAGATGGTGGCCTGATGAAATCCCTGCTCGGCGAAAACCCGGACAGCGGCATCCAATATGAGATGATATTTATTTTTATTATTTTCCACTTTGCCTACCTGCTTGATAACTATCCCCTATGACTGAAGATAAAAAATGAATGAATACTCATTCATTACCAAAGATCAAGAAGGACTGTCAAGAAAAAATACAATTATTATTGTGAACGCTTAGGCCTGTACTTGACGGATATTTGAGCAGATCAAAAGAACAAGGTGCTGAAGAAAGGATGGTGGGTGATTTGATATTTCAACGCGAGACCGGGCCCGGGGTTGAAATATCAAATGACCATACGGGGAAATGCGTTAAGGAAAACGGGTTATTTGACTCGTTCAACATATTGTCCGGTTCGGGTGTCAATGCGTAACTTCTCCCCCTCTTCGATAAATGGAGGAACTTGAACTACAAGGCCGGTCTCCAGTTCGGCAGGCTTTGAACTGCCGGATGCGGTATCCCCCTTTACCCAGGGATCCGACTTGACAACGCGCAATTCTATAAAATTGGGTAGTGACACGCCAATCGGTTTACCTCTGAAAAGTAAAACATTACAGACGATATTTTCCTTGAGAAATTTTACACTATCCCCAAGTTGTGCCGCTGAAACAGCTTCCTGTTCATAGGTGGAGGTATTCATAAAGTGATATTCTTCACCATCCGTGTACAGATATTCCATCTGCTGCTCTTCGAGATCCGCATGGTTGAACTTGTCGCCGGATCGGTAGGTTTTTTCAAACTGGGAGCCACTGATCATGTTTTTCAATCTGCATTTGTAGAGGGCCTGTCCTTTTCCGGGCTTTACAAACTGGAAATCTACGACTTCATAAGGATCTCCGTCGATTTCAATTTTAAGACCTTTTCTTAAATCGCTGCTGTCATACATATTTATGCTCCCATTAAAGGATTTCGTTTTTAACCGTTTCTTCGCCTCTTTTTGCTTCAGCGACAAAACGGGCAACTTTTTTCATCTCTTTTTTGAATCGTATCGGCATGCCCTGCTCATCTGTTGCATTTGTATTCGTACAACTGTCTACACCTGCGGGGCGAACTTCAACAATTGCATCATAAACATTATCCGCCGACAGACCTCCTGCCATGATAACCGGTATGGTGCTTTCTTTTACCAATTGTGCGGTCATATCCCAATCACATGGGCATCCGGTAATACCGATAAAACCGGAAACCGGCTGGTCCGCGGTTGCTTGACCGCTCTCGGGAATAAAGTAGGTATCGGTGAGAAAATAGTCGGTGAGGGGTTCAAAATATCTGGCAAAAACAGAGATCGGCAGAGAGAGCGCCTTGCCTGCCGGTGGCACCGGGATTGAACGCATAATGGCAATTTCCGGAAACCTTTCCTTCACTGTCGCCTGCAAAGAGATCATTTTGCCGACTGTTGCCTCCCATTCATCCAAGGGCTCGAATACGGTATCGCAAAAATGTATGATATCGGGGCGGTAGAAATCAAGCGCTGAAGAAATCCGATCAACGCCATTGAAAAGCAGAATCAAACTACTCTTCGACTCGGATTGTGCGACGATCCGGATAGTGTTTAAAATCTCAATGTTTTTCCACCGTTCGGCATCCGCTACAACACTGCCCACATGGTGGACACCCATTTCAATCATGGCATCAGCTTCAGCAGGCGTCTGTATTTCATAAATCTGAACAATCATTGAATCCACCCTGGTTATCTTTGCATTCCCTCATTTTGCCGGAAAGACCGTCTTTCTCTGGCGCAAATAGAAAAATAAGCCTGAATTCCGATATTTAAAAATTTTTTCCCATAATTCAAGTAAAATATTGTTTAATGAAGCAACACTATAACATGAGAAAATTAAATTAGCGTTGACATTTGCGGCTTGCTTTAACATATTAATTTTGTTAAATCAAACGATTTGCAGAGGGTTAGGTGAAAGGCCCGGTATTCAACAGATTCGGATTACATATTGCACAATGTGCATATCATTGCCTGAACGAGAATCAAAATTTTCTTCAAATAAGAAAAGCGACCTTGTAAACCACCAAGGCACCTTAAGATAACCGGAGCATACGGAAAGCGTTTTTCTTTGCATGTCTGTGTCCGGGGGGTCGTCTTAGTGTATTTTGTACCGGACACGAATACTTAGGGAAACGATTCGTCCGGACGTCACCGCCCTATATTACTTACCCTGCCGCTATTGACAGGATTATTGAACAACCGGGGAGAACATGATTGCCGTAATTGATTTCGGATCACAGTACAACCAGCTTATTGCCAGGCGTGTAAGGGATTTCAACGTATATTGTCAGATCGTGTCCCCTGAAATTGACATTGGCAAGATCCGGCAGTTAAACCCTGAAGGTATTATTCTTTCCGGGGGTCCTGCCAGTATATACGAAAAAAACAGT
>SLIE01000471.1 GCA_007135795.1 Desulfobacterales bacterium | reverse complement strand
CCGAAAACCATATGAGAATAGATACGGATAAAAGGTTTATGACCAGGATAATAAATCCAATCAACACGGCAAACAGAATAACCCCTGAATCTCCTGCTGTCTTGAGGATGATTGCCATTCCGACATAGGTATTGAATCGGTAACAGCTTTGGGAAAAACTACCGGCCTGGAAGGCGGGGACGCGAGCAAGAAAAATGTAGAGCGTGCTTACGATAAAGACCAGTAAAACCGCACACAACGCCGCAGCAAACAATGAAAAGTCAAATTCGGTGGAAGATTGTCCAGTTCCGATCTTCCAGAAGAGCATGCAGGGGAAAAAAATATAATAAACGAGTCTGTCCGAGGCCAAAAAAAAATCCCGGTCGACAAATCCGATCTTTTTCAATATGTTGCCCAGCAAAATGATCGTGAAAACCGGGAATAGGGAATTGAGTATCATTTGATATGGATGTGCTCGTAAGAAGTCGTGATCAGATGGTTTTGTAAAAAGTTCAAAATCAAGGCTTGCGCAATCCCGGAGAACGCAGCGTACTCAAGTGTACGTGTATGTCTACAAGGCGTAAGCCGCAATTTCTGCGGGATTTGCGCGCAGACGCAGAGACTGGACTTTTTCGAAGTCGTCAAAATTAGTTTTTAGGAACGCTGTTGTTGGTTTCTTTAACGATCATCTCGGCGATTTTTTCCGCGGAACGACCAAAGAGCTCGTCCATGGGCACAGTATCAAGATGCTCATCCTGCCAGGTGATAGCGTTTTCCTGAACAATATTCTTGATATGCTCATACTTTCCGCCAAGCGCCCTGATACGGGTTTCAAGATCAACGGCACGCTTGAAACCCACTTCCAGCAGAAGCAGGAATTCAACCATGTTGGGATTCTCCGGGTCGCTTGAAAGTATCGGTATAATGAGTACGGAGCGATCATCCCTGCGGCCTTTCCCAAGATAGACGTTCCCCTCGCGTACAATGATTCTCTTGGATCCTTTGAGATTGTGGTCAGATTCACTGCGAGACACGATGGTCTCGGAAGTGCCCTGTTTTTCCAAGATATTGATGGTGGTCTCGTCCGTGGGTTCACCCAGAAGATTGACACCTGCAACCCGGTAAAGGGTCAATCCCCTGATCTCTGAAATGATTTTTTGAATATTTCGGATTACCATGACGTTGGTCAACGTCAATTGATCGATGCCGAACCCTTTTTCCGTTAAAACATCGAACAAAATCCCCGCGGCTTTTTCTTCAATTCTGCTGGTACCGACGGTAACTGTTTTTGCCTGATGCTTTATGGCATCCACTGGCCGTGCCATCATATTGATCGATGTCCCCAGTGCATCGGAAAACAGGGCGAACATATTTTTTGCCGTTCCCTTGACCCCGAAATCGAATTCAAAATCATTGACCGGAAGGCGACCGGAAAGATACTTGAGAAGGAGAACAAGATTTGTGGCATTCTTAATTCCAATAGCCCCGGGAAGACTGTTTTCAAGTTGTTTTTTTCGAAATTTTCGATAAAACCCCAGTATTTTTTCCTGGAATTTTGTTTCCAACGCAATTTCAAAGATATCCAGGTTTTCATGGGTGTACGTTTGGATCAATTCCTGTATTTCTTCCCTGGAATCGTGCAGAAACTTTGATCCGTCATTGATGGTCAGTGCTGCGTAGTATCCCCATATATGACCCACCAGGGTGTTTAATATAGGAGCGAAATGCTCGCTTACCGGCGGAACATGAAATACATCTTCCGCGTAGGGTGCAAATCGGTTTTCATGTTCATCGCAGATAACCACGGGCAGCGCCTTGTGAGACTTGAAAATAGCCGTATCTTTTACGATATCGCCAAGCACGCTCTGGCGGGTGCCGGCCGCGCAAATGATTATCAGGGGCTCCGAGGACAGGTCGATATGCTTTTTGTCTTCCACATAGTCCGATGAAATTGTTTTGTAGCAAAGCTCACTCAGTTTTATCCGGACTTCGTCGGCAGCCGCTTTGTTGGGACCGCTTCCCACGGTCGCCCAGTAAGTCCTGAGGAGCGCAAGCCTGTTGGCGGAGGTTCTTATTTTTTCGGTCATGGAAAGTACTTTTTCCATATGATCCGGAATCCGGATCAGTTCTTTGATCTCATTTGAAATAAATCGCCGGCCTTGTTTACCCGTCAGCCCGGCCACAAAAAGTCCGAAAATCGCTCCCGCGATAATCTGGGAGTAAAACGCTTTGGTGGATGCAACCGACATTTCAATATCCCGGCCGGAACTCGTGTATATCACGCCGTCGCTTTTAAATGTCAGATCCGAATCGCGGCGGTTGACAATGCATATGACTTTACCACCTTTTTTTCTGACCATGTCGACACTCCGATTGGTGTCGGTGGTGGTTCCTGACTGGCTGATGGGGATCAGGAGCGTGTCGTCCATTCTACCCGATTTTCCGTCGTGAATGATAAACCCGCTCAGCTCGGAGGATTTCAATGCTTCGACCCGGATATCGGTATCCTTGAGATAATGATGCATCTGGTTGGCGCATACAAGTGCGGCAACACCGGCCGTCCCCTGGCCGATAAAGATAATTCGCCGGATACGATTTTCGCTGAGAGCGGATTTTATGGTTTCCGGAACACAGGTATCGTCAAGAAAAATTTCGTAACATTTGCCGCGGTCGTCTTCAACGATCTTCCAGCGGTTGGCCAGGGTTTTTCTGACGGATGCCGGTGCCTCTGAAATTTCCTTTAGAAAATAATGGTTAAACTCCTGCCGGTCGATGTCCCTGGATATAAGCTGGGTCGTACGAATGTCGTCATCGCTTATCACAATCGGGGTGCCGCAGTAAAACATTCCCTTTATGCCACTCGTTCCGCCTTTTCCGGATTGGTCAATGATATATATCTGGCCATTTGTGTTGCGCCCTTCGGGAGCGTTACTGAGCGATTCCCCATCCATTTTGAGAAACTGGTTTGTTTCTTCGACAAAACCGTAAACTTCGGAAGTGGGAATATAGTGATCCGGGGCAAGGCCGATAAATATCGCCTGTCCGCTTCCTTTGAGCGCCAGGAAAAATTTTCCGGGTGCCAGGTCCGTGTGCATGGAAATGGCATGGGCGCCTTCAAAATCATTGACGGCCAGCCGGAAAGCGTCTTCGATCGTGTGGCCTTGTGAAAAGTAGTATTCGATATGCACGGGGATAGTCTTGGTATCACAGGTGATGTCAGGAAAAAAAGATATGCCACGTTTCTCATGGGCGGCATTGATTTCCTGGTAATTGTCGATGTCGCCGTTTAAACAAACATGCACAATCCCCGAGTTGCCGGATAACGAAGTAATGGTCTTGTTGTCTACCGGGTGGCAGTTGACCTCATTGATGGCACCAACGGATGCCCAGCGGGTATGGGCGGATACAGTGAAAAACTGACGGGGTTGAGAAACAATTGCGGCAAAAAGGGGATCATCTTTAATCTGGTCTCTTATGAAACCGATATTGTCACCCAGGGCTCCGATTTCAGCGGCGACTTTGTATGTCATGGCAACAGCGGCATAATCCTCTTTCCGGTTGACACTGATACCGAGATTGGCAAGCGATTTCTGCGATGAACGAGCGCTGAATGTGTCGTATAATCCTCGGGATGTGATGGTGTCGATAAATGTTGTATATGCATCTTCCTCAAGGACAAACATCAGGGAGATACCGGCGGAATCTCGTCCCCGGACTTCCAGGCGGTCAATGGAGTTCAATACGGCGTTTATCTGCCTGGCCGCGGATATGCTTTCGGGGTTCATATCGTTTTTATTGTCGCCAGAGAGATGTCTTACCCGCAGAATGTTATCAAAAATTTCCGTTTCAAGACACCATGCGGTATCTTTAAGCTTTTCGATTCGCATGGACATGGCGTCAAACTGTTGTGCCGGGACAACGCCCATTTGTTCATCCAGGTGTTTAAGCTCATTTTGGATCACAGAAGACAGGTGGGTAACGAACTCTTTGAGTTCATTTAAAAGACCTTCATTCTTGTATATGCTATAGAAAAAAGCGTTTTCCTTCAGGGTTCGAATCGAGTTAAAGAGTTGGGAAACACTGTCGTTACCTCCAAGATAATATCTCGTGAAGTCATCCGGTGAAAGTGCTTTACATGCTGTAAAATCGTTTTTTCCGAGTTGTTCCAACTGGTCGTGAAAGTCGGCAACGTTAATCGTGGACTCGACCGCCTGGTCTCTGTTGAACGCAATCAGTCCTGTCAAACCGCATGAAAATCGATTGGGATAATACGGGAAAAGAATTATCGAATTTCCGGGGGCACTTTCCGGGTACAGACCAAAACATATTTTTTTGTGAAATATCTTGGTAAAATTTGCGGTGATCGAAATAATGCACTTACGAAGTTGACTGCTCATTTGTTTCAGAAACATTATTCGTCCTTTGGATCCTTGAGGTAGATTCAATTGATGTTTTCAAAATACCGGGAAACTATTTCTCGAAAATAGGTTGCTGCCCGTTTTCCGATATATTCCTTGTGCGCAACGATTATGCCCACTGCAATTTTTTCCGAGCCGTCAGGGTTCGATGCATAGCCGGCAAACCAGTCATATCGGATTTGCCTGCGATTGTTATTGATCGATCCGGTTTTGCCGCCCATATCGAGTCTGGACAAAATTGGATCGGTCGATATCCCGACAAACTGGTTTCTTGCGGTTCCCGAGGTTATCGTGGCATTCATTAGTTTTTGCAAACTCTCTGTTGTCAACGGTCGAATTGCCTGGGAGAGAGCTCCGGCCTGGCGCCTGTATACCGTTTTGTGATCCTGGGAGGCGACATCGACGATACTCGGTTTTACCAGTTTGCCACCATTTGCAACCATGCCGGCAATCATTGCCGCATGCAATGGTGATATTGTTGTGGTTCTGTTGAACCCGGAGGCAATCTCCGCCAGGTTAAACGGTTTATCAGATATCTCCAAAAAGCTTTGCTCCGCGGGCAGATCGAATTCAATGTCGCAATTAAATAAATAAGCATGGGCATAGTTCTCAAGCAAACTTTTTCCAAGGAGATTTTTCCCGAGCTTTCCAAATACAGGATTGATCGATTCGGCAAAGGAGTCTTTCAAACTGGTGTAATTGGTGTACTGGTTTTCCTGATCGACCAGTTGATTTCTGTATAATGTGAATTTTCCACCATTAAATGCCATCCGGCTCTGGTATTCCAGTCCGCCTGCTTCCAGGGCGGCAGTTGCCGTTACGATTTTAAATATACTGGCGGCGGGAAGATCGGCCTTAAGGCAGGCGTTTGAATGCGGATCGTCGTCATCATGGGAAACCATTGCCAGAATACGGCCTGTGTCGGGTTCCATCACGATGATCCCGATCCTGTTGGCGTGCCGTGTATCAAGGGCGTTCATGATCCCTTTCTGGAGAGTCATGTTGAGGCTGGTATGTATCTGGTAGGAGTGGTTATCCCTTTTAAAATCGAAAATTTTTGTGTCAAGATTGTTAAAGCGCGCAATGGGAAGAATCGCTTGAATCGAGTTGTGGTCAAGCGGGGTGACCTCCGGGACATATATGGATACAGTATGGTCTGCCGAAGCGGATAGCATTCTTTTTTCCAGCAGGTGAAACCCCCCTTTGATGAGGAAGGCGAAAATCACAAGTCCCACAAAATACCAGGGTATCCGTCGAAGGGTTTGACGTCTTTCGTCATAAATCCGTATTTTTTTCTGATATCCGCGCCATCCCCTGCCGAACGGCTGATAGCCACGGGATTGATAGTTGTGTAATTTTGGTTTCCGTTTGAACATAAATCAGTTTGTGCCTCCCCTGAGTCCTGTTAAAACCCATGTCGATCAATCAAATACCATTGTTTGATCTTCTTCGGGAACAGGATGCTGTATCTGGTTATGGTCCATTGCGTCAACCCTGTTTACATGCAACGGGTATGATAATCCGTGTAAGGACTTTCCTCAGAAAACCATGCTATTTTAAACGGGTACCGGGAGGCATGTCCCGATCGAGTACCGCAACGGAGCAGATCTCTTTTTCAACAGCGGCCAGAAGCATTCCCCTGGACTGAACGCCCATCAGCTTGGCGGGTTTCAGATTGGCTACCATGACGACACTTTTGCCGACAAGTTCTTCGGGGGTGTAGAATTTGGCAATACCGGCCACGATGGTCCGGGTGTGGTCTCCCAAATCGATTTCGAGCTTCAGCAGTTTATTTGCTTTTGGTATTTTTTCAGCATGGATAACCCGTGCCGACCTCAAATCAATTTTGGAAAAATCCTCATATTCAATTTCCGGGGAGACAGGTTCGGCGAGTGTTTTTTCACCGGGCTCTTCTTTGGTGAGAATGGCGTCCGAATCTATCCTCGGAAACAGGCTTATTGATTTCGGCAATGTCTGGTTTGTAATCATCTGAGGCCATTGGCTGATTTTCTCGATACGGTGGAAGTTGGAATCCGGAGCAAACCCAAGATGTTTTTGCATTTTAACAGCGGTTTCGGGCATGACCGGATATATGAGACCGGATACGACTCTGAGTCCCTCGAGCAGGTTGCAGATTACAGCGGCGAGTTGGTTTTTTGATTCTTTCTTTTTTGCCAGTTCCCAGGGCGCTGTCACATCGACATATTTGTTCATTTTGCTGATATAGTCCCATACGGCTGCAAGCGCTTTGTGAAATTCGAAATTATCCATGGCCGTGACGAATTGTGAAATCGCTTTTTGCGCGTCGGTTTTCAAATCCAGTTTAAATTCAGCTTTCATCTCGGGGGCGTAGTCCGGTACTGTTGAATCGAAATACTTGTGAAACATTCCCAGTACCCTTGAGAACAAATTTCCTAAATCATTGGCAAGGTCTGAATTGATCCGGCTTATGATGACGCTTTCGGAAAAACTAGAGTCAAGTCCGAAGACCATCTCGCGCATGAGAAAATACCGGATGGCATCCGTTGAGTAAGTTTCTTTCAGATACAGGGGATCTACTACATTTCCAAGACTTTTTGACATCTTTGAATGTTCGATGTTCCAGTAACCATGAACCAGGAGGTGCTTGTATATATCTATCCCCGCGGCTTTGAGCATGATCGGCCAATAAATGCCGTGGGGTTTCAAAATATCTTTTGCCACCACGTGGTGGGAGTGCGGCCAGAACTTCTTGAAATTTTCCCCGTCCGGGTATCCCAGCGCGGATATATAGTTGATCAGTGCGTCGAACCATACATAAGTGACATAATCATCATCAAACGGAAGGGTAATCCCCCACTGGAGGCGGCTCTTGGGTCTTGAAATACACAGGTCCTCGAGCGGTTCCTTCAGAAACGAAAGCACTTCGTTCCTGTAACGTTCGGGCCTTATGAAATCCGGATTCTCCGTGATGTGATCAATAAGCCACTGCTGGTATTTGCTCATTTTGAAAAAATAGTTGGATTCTGCTATTGATACCGGTTCTTTCCCATGATCAGGACATTTGCCGTCCACGAGTTCGCGCTCGTTGAAAAAACGTTCACAATCGAAACAGTACATCCCTTCATACTCGGCATAGTAAATGTCGCCGCTGTCATATATTTTTCGAAGGATATCCACAACTACTGCAATATGACGTTCCTCCGTCGTCCTTATGAAACGATCGCAGTGTATATCGAGCAAGGGCCAGAGTTGCTCGAACTGACGACTGATTTCGTCCACGTACTCCCGGGGGCTTACATTGTTTTTTTCAGCGGCTTTGACAATTTTGTCGCCATGTTCGTCGGTTCCGGTCAGCATGAAGGTATCCGACCCTTTCATGTCGTGAAAGCGGCGGGCGACATCGGTGGCAATCGTGGTGTAGGTATGCCCGAGATGCGGTTTGGCGTTTACATAATATATGGGTGTTGTAATGTAGAAAGGAGAGGTCATTTTTCTTTCCCCGATTTTTTATAGTGCCTGGCGTAATGAGATTCAGATGATAATTAT
>SLIE01000193.1 GCA_007135795.1 Desulfobacterales bacterium | reverse complement strand
GAAACCCGGGGGACAAAGGGTAGATAAAAGAAAGGCGGCATACCCCTTTCGGCGTATTCCGGCGCGGAACAATATGTTTTTACTGAATAATGCCCGAACGAAAACCAGGATTTTTCGTCAAGGTCAAGGACAGCAAATATTTTAACCGCAGGAATACTTGCGTATTTTGAGGATTAAAATTTGAGCCGGACGCAGAGATTGGCGAAAAAGACGGTTTTCGTTCAGGCACTAAATAAAATCCGGTTGAACCAGCCCCTTTGTTTTATAATCTTGGTGCGCCTCCCAATGAGTTCGGCTCAAATTTTTTGAATACAATGCATTGTAGTAATAACTGTGAATATATGTCCATAATGTATTTGCATTTCGAATTTTTTCAACAACAATCTTGATACGCCGATACACAGTCAAACGGTGGAGATGGCTAAGTTAAAAGTTTCATATACAAGGCGTAGTGTTTTTTATTTGCGATGGCATACATATAGTATTCCAAGTAAAGGTAAATCGCTACAACAAAGTAGATGGGGCTTTTAACGACGCCATCAGTCTTGATGCATTCGTAAAAAGTCTCTGCCGGACGGCTTTGTAAAAAGTTCAAGACCAAGACTTGCGCGATCTCGAAGAATGCAGAGTGCTTGAGTGTACATGTATGTCTACAATGCGTAAGCCGCAAATTCTGAGAAATTGTGCGTAACGCAGATATTGGACCTTTACGAAGTCGTCAGTATTGAATGCATTGACAAATTCATACCCTGCGGTAAGATATCCGTCATGAATAACAACCGCTCTATAAACACACAATCCGGGAAGAAGGCTCGTGGAAAACACGGAAGGGAAACACGTTTTCGTTTTCCCGCGCTTATTGTCGCGATCGTGTCGGCATTTTTTGTCTTTCTTTTTTTTGTGATGGCAACCATGGATTTACGCCGGATCGAACATGTCCTTGTCGGTATGCTCGAAAAACAGGGTGCCCATCAGGTCGATCGTCTCGGTGAGGCTGCTTTTTTTAATTTCAGGCAGCTAGTGGATGGTAACCAGGGATTATTTGGTTCCGATTTCGTGTTGTCAGCGAATGGAAATGGCTTGTCCGTTCAGGAATATCTGGTCGCTGAACTAGTGGATCTGGCCAGGGATATCGAGTACTTGGAAGATAGTCCTGGCTTTTCCGAAGAACGACTGGCGATGCTTGAACAGTCAGAAAAGATAACGAACATTTTGTTTTTTGATCGAGCAGGGCATTTGCTTTACGGTAAATCATCTGATTTTAAAAATTTATCGTCAATTTCGCAAAAACTCCTGACAGGACACCACACGGTGTCCATAAAACTGTTCGAAGATGGGCGTCTGCTTAAGAACAGCGGTTATGTGGGTATTCGGAGACCCAACGGGAACGGCGCCCTCATTATGCATCTGGACAGCGAGAACCTGCGCTTTCACGCCTGGAAAGCCGCATTGACAAGAGCCGTGGGAAGTTTTCAGTGGGGCCAGGATGTCATCTATTTTGGAATATATGCTGACAGGGGGGAAAGTATAATAGAAACCAGGGACAACCCGGTTACGCCAAAGAATTTCCCCGTCACAGATGCTTTAAATGCGGATGGCGGATTACCAAATTACGCTTCGGTTATTCATGAAGAGAGTCTTGCAATCGCTTCTTTCCTGGAAATTCCGGGGGCGCCGCGCAGCATGGTGATACTGGGTTTCTCCATGGCGGAAGAAGCCGGTATTTTACATGAAAGCCGACGGCATATCATTTTATCAACCGGTTTGATGGCTACGATCGGGTTGCTGGCCATGGCTGTTTTGTATATCATGCAGGATCGGCACATCAGAAAGGTGAGGCAGATGTCTTCTCAGTTGAATAAGGCCAACCGACTTTCTTCTCTGGGAAAACTGGGGGCCGGCATGGCTCATGAAATTCGGAATCCATTAAATGCGATCAGCATGGCAGCTCAGCGGCTGGCAAAAGAACATCCGGTGGTTGGTGAAAAAAAAGCCGGATACGATCGAATCACGGAAGTGATTGCCCTTGAAACCATTCGATTGAACAGTCTTGTAGATGACTTTCTCACACTTTCGTCAAGTGGAAAACTCCGTTTGAAACGGCATTCAACAAAGGCGGTTGTTTCGCGGGTGTTGTTTCTCCTGAAACCGGAAGCCGCAGGAAAGAAAATTAAAATCGATATTCTGAATGACGGCGGAGAAAGGGACCTACTGATCGATCCGGACAGATTGGAACAAGCTTTGTTAAATATCATTCACAATGCCATCGATGCCATTGGGATGGACGGAATGATCGGTATTTCGCTGGCTGATAAAAAAGGCCACACCATCATTCGTATTACGGACACCGGACCGGGTATCAGGCAGGAGGATCTGGATAATATTTTTGATCCGTCATTTACAACCCGTGTCAAAGGGGTGGGTTTAGGGCTCGCCATCGCACACGAAATCATTTCCGCCCATGAGGGACGTATCCGGGTAGAGAGCGAAGAAGGGAAAGGGACCACGTTTGAGATTGTTCTTCCGGTATAGCAGGGATGAGGCTGAATACCCATGTCCGCTCTTTCAAAACAATGACGGCGTCCAGGGATTGCACACATGAACTGAGACAAGAGAGATCCTCTGCGATTGGATCAGTTCGAGCAAATGAAAGGATATGCGTAAGTGAGTGCCAAAAGTGACATGGATGTTCTGGTGGTTGATGATGAAGCCTTGCAGAGAGAAATGATGGTCGATTACCTGGTGAACGAGGGACATCATGCAATCGGTGCTGAAAATGGTGAAAAGGCGATTGAGTTGGTAAAATCCAGGTTCTTTGACCTTGTGCTGATTGACTATAAAATGCCGGGTAAAAATGGAATCGAGGTGTTGGCCGAAGTAAAGGGCATCAATCCGGAAATCGACGGGGTGATCATTACTGCTTACGGGACCATTGAAACTGCTGTTTCCGCCATGAAATCCGGGGCTGTTGATTACATATCAAAGCCGGTCAATCTTGAAGCGCTGTCCATCCTTATTTCGCGGGCTTCAGAGCGCAGAACCCTGATTCGGGAAAATGAAATGCTGCGCCAAGCGCTGGAGAAGAACCGTGTTTCTACAGGTAAAATCATATATAAAAGCGATAAAATGCAAGCGTTGATCAATATGGCGGGGAGGGTCGCATCCAGCAAAGCGACGATTCTGCTCCAGGGTGAAACCGGTACCGGAAAGGAATTGTTCGCAAGATTGATTCATGGAGCAAGTGATCGTGCCGGTGCTCCCTTTGTTGCAGTGAATTGCGGTGCAATCCCGGAGGGGTTGATCGAGAGTGAATTGTTCGGGCATGAGAAAGGCGCTTTCACCGGTGCGCAAAAAATGAGGGTTGGTCACTTTGAGCAGGCAGGCGGGGGAACCCTGTTTCTTGATGAAATCGGTGAATTGCCGGTGGGCGTCCAGGTCAAATTGCTTCGTTTCCTGCAGGAAAGGCAATTCCAGCGGGTTGGCGGTGACCGGGTGATTGCTTCTGACGTCCGAATTATCAGTGCTACGCACCAAGACCTTGAAAGCCGGGTTAAAGATGGTACCTTCCGGGAAGATCTTTTTTACAGGGTAAACGTGATAGCGCTAAAAATCCCGCCGTTGCGGGAAAGAAAGGAAGATATAAAAATTCTGGCCGATTATTTTATATCCCGTTTCGCCGCTGAAAATCGCAGCCGGGTGATATCGATCAGTCGTGAGGCTATGGATCTGCTCATAAAGTATGATTTTCCGGGCAACGTGCGTGAATTGGAAAATATTATTGAGCGAGGGGTTGTGATCGCAAGAGGTGCGACAATTACGTGCAGTGAATTGCCTTTTGGAAATAATGGGTTGGTTGAACAACCAAAAGCGGTTGAGGCAGGGAGCTTGCAGGAGGCGGTTGATGCGTTGGAAGTAAGGATGATTGAAAATGCGCTCTCAGAAACCGGTACCAACCAGACCCGGGCTGCTGAAAAACTGGGATTGAGCGAGCGCATGCTTCGGTATAAGCTTAAAAAATACGGTATCCGGAAAAAATGATGGAGCATATCCGGTGTTAAAATACCGGGTTTCGTTATACGCCTGATTTGAAACCCGGCATTTGAAATTGATTATATTGTTTACAGTCGCTTACCAACCCATTCGTCCCATGCGATCCTTGAATTCGCCAGGGGCCCTTCTGCCAGCAGGTCCGCCGTCCCGGTAACCCCTTCGCACACTTCTGTCCTGCATCATTTGGGTGAGGTTTTCCCTTTGTTCATCCGTAAGCACTTCATTTCGCATTCTTAGGCGATAATCAATGGTTTTTCCGTAGAGCCTGTTTTTAAGTTCATTGATCTCGTTTTGTTTGGCGTGAATCTTTTCCCGATCGACGTAATTTTCGGCCCACAGCTGACGCATCTCCTGCTGCCGTGAGAATAATTGCTCTCGCACCGCATTGTTTTCCGCGATAAAGTCCTGCCTCATGATCCTGAGCTTGTCCATTTGCGTTTCGGTAAGGCCAAGCTCAGAAGCCCAGTATCCGGTCATTTGCGGGCAATCTGCCCGTGGGGCCCCGGTCCTGCCATATCCGTCAAAACCTGCCGCAACCTGGGACGTAAACAGGAGTAGTGCCATTGCTGTCGTCACGGTGATGATCCATTTCTTTTCCATTTTGTCCTCCTTATGTCGTTGTGAATTTATTTTGTGCGTTTAATCAAAACAAAGCAAATTACATGCCAATAGGTATTTTTTTTAATAAGTGACTTAATTGATAGCAAATTTGTTAAGTGTTCTCCTCAAGTGAAAAAAAATTACTTTCGATTGGACCGGAAAACATTTGTCTGGTTCCTATGTGCCTCTTTTTAAATTACTATTTGTCTCAGTAAGTTATCCAAGAATATAAAAAAGTAAAAAATGACGACGTCTCGACAAATTTGTCGAATTTGGAAAGCGTTTCTCAAAAATATTGACAAAGTAAATTATAGGCGGCATTATGAATTATCATATGATCATTTGTTAATATGAAAGCTTTTTTAAAGGATCCAAAATGAAAGAAAAAGAAGAACACGTCGTATTGAGTGAATTTGATTGCAGCGTCAAGATGATACATAAGGATGTCGTTAACCGGGTAAGGGAAAAAATGCCGGCGAGATACTTTACGGATCAACTCTCCGATTTTTTCAGTCTCTTTGGTGACTCAACACGAATCTCCATATTATGGGCGCTCTCAATGTCCGAGATGTGTGTGTGTGATATTTGTGCATTGCTCAATATGAAACAGTCTGCCGTATCCCAGCAGTTGAAGAGACTCAGGCAATCGCGCATCATTCGGAACCGCCGGGAGGGAAAAGTGGTCTATTATTCTCTGGACGACGATCACATTGCTTGTGTGCTGGACCTTGGCATGCAGCATATCCGGGAAGAAAACCCGAATGAGAGGATAGAATGAAAAAATTTCTCGTTGAAAATCTTGATTGTGCGACGTGTGCGATAAAAATCGAAAATGAACTCAGGCGTACAGCAGGCGTAGAGAGTGCGACACTCGATTTTTCAACACAACTGCTTCATATTCAAGCCCGGAATTACGAAAAAATCGAAGAGATAGTCCGCAGCATTGAGCCTTCGGTCGAACTCAAGAACATTTCAGCATCTTCAGGCGAATCCCGGGATATGGGAAAACCGTTCCAGGCACGGGTTGAACTGATCCGGCTGCTAGGTTTTGGTCTTCTTTTTGCCGTAGTCCTGTTTCTGGATTATGCGGGAGTTGTAAATGTCAGCGAGTTTGCATTCGGAACGATCGCTGTTGGGGTTTATTTGGTTTCCGGGTATAGCGTGATCAGCGCTGCCATAAAAACTGTTCTAAGAAAAGATTTCTTCGATGAGAATGTGCTGATGTTCATTGCCACAATGGGGGCCATCGCTATTGGTGCTTATTCGGAGGCGATCGCAGTGATGGTTTTCTATAAAACCGGTGAATTCTTTCAAAATCTTTCCGTTTACCGCTCCCGGAGGTCCATCCGGGCCCTTCTGGCCCAGAAACCCGCGTATGCCAATCTCAAAACCGATTCCGGTATAACGAAAATATCACCGGAGTCCGCCCGGGTAGGGGATATCATCCTCGTTAAACCGGGAGAAAAGATCCCCCTGGACGGGCATGTGATTTCAGGTGCGTCCATGATAGACCCATCGGTGCTGACGGGGGAGTCCGTTCCGAAAACAATCGGAACCGGTGACGCGGTAATGGCCGGCGAGATTAATATGACAGGTGCAGTGAGCATTGAAGTTAGCAGGCTTTATTCTGAATCATCCATTGTGAAAATGCTTGAACTGGTGGAAAATGCATCGGCGAGAAAATCACCCACGGAGAACTTTATTACGGTATTTGCCCGTTACTACACCCCTGCGATGGTCGCCCTAGCCGCTGCCATGGCATTTCTGCCACCGATTCTGATGCCGGGACAGACGTTTGAGCAATGGATATATCGTGCTTTGATTCTGCTTGTCATTTCATGCCCCTGTGCGCTTGTTATCAGTATTCCGCTCGGATATTTCGGGGGGATCGGGCGCGCGTCAAGAAGTGGTATCCTGATTAAAGGTTCCAATTATCTCGATGCGCTTGCCCGGGTAAAAACCGTGGTTTTCGACAAAACAGGTACGCTGACGGAAGGCGTTTTTCACGTTAAGGATGTCGTGGCAAATAATGGCTATACCCCGAACAGGGTGTTGACACTCGCAGCAATGGCCCAACAGCATTCAAATCACCCCATTGCCCGCTCCATTATTGAGGCGTATCGGAAAACAGGGGAGCGGGTTGAACCGGTTTCCCCCGATGGTCACCGTGAAATTTCCGGCATGGGGGTAGAGATTGCATTCAATAACCGGACTATTCTTGTTGGAAATGATCGGTTGATGCATCAGGAAAATATTGAACACGAGGCGTGCAATATCGAGGGCACGATTGCACATGTGGCTGAAAATGGCGTTTATGCCGGGTATATTCTTATCGGCGACAAAATAAAGCCTCAATCCGCCGAAGCTATTTCGTCTCTTCGGAGAAACGGTGTAAAACAGGTGATAATGCTCACGGGGGATAATCAGTGTGCGGCCGCAACAATTGCCCGGCGTTTGGATCTCGATGGATTTCATGCCAGTCTTCTGCCGGAGGACAAGGTGCGTGTTTTTGAGAAAATACAATCTGAAAATATTTCCGGTGGGAAAATTGCATTTGTAGGAGATGGCATCAACGATGCCCCTGTCATTGCCCGTTCGGATGTGGGCGTGGCAATGGGCGCGCTGGGATCGGATGCGGCAATTGAAACGGCCGATGTGGTACTGATGACGGATTCACCGGCAAAAATGGCGGAAGCGGTCTCCATCGGCAGGCAAACCCGGGTTATTGTCTGGCAGAATATCGTGCTGGCGCTCTCCGTGAAAGCAATCGTTATCCTGCTTGGGGCGTTCGGCCTGGCGACCATGTGGGCAGCCGTTTTTGCGGATGTCGGCACCACCTTGCTGGCTGTTTTAAATGCCACGCGGCTTCTTGTCAAAAAAGAGGATAAAACCGTTCCGGAAAATGAAGAGACCACGGGTACTCATCAGTACTCAACTGATACAGCCGGATTGTAGGGCGTCACAGGCAACCAGCGTGAGACCGAGATGTATGAATTGTCGTTAATATGAACCAGCGTTAAGATAAGGCGTGCCGGCACGAAATGCATTGCTCACCGATCCGGGAAAGATCGAACGGAGGGAGTTGTTTCATTCTGGCACGAACGAAAGGATAAGAATTGGGTCGATGCATTAAACATCCGGAAACCGAGACCAGTTACCAGTGTGGAAAGTACGGGCATTATTTATGTGAACATTGCCTCGAATGCAAGGATCCCAAGCTTTATTGCAAGTTCAGGTCCGCGTGCCCGATCTGGTTTCTTGAAAAAGAAAATCACAATAAAGCCAAGGGTGCTGCCCGTT
>SLIE01000182.1 GCA_007135795.1 Desulfobacterales bacterium | reverse complement strand
CCCATTCAGCAGTCTCTATCAGCAACATTGACATTCAGGGTATCATAGGATCGAAAAATAATCTTTTCCTTTTCCAGTTTATCCTCCGGCAAAATCAAAGCTTTATAATCCTTAAGGATTTCGACCCCTTTTTCAGGAGTTGGAATTGATTCAAGCCCTTGACCGATCTGTTTGCGGGTTATGGCATTAAAGACCAGGGCATCATGCCCGTCGGACGCAACAGCAATCGGTATCGGATGTTTTTGAGCAACCCGAGCGGCATAAATAACTTCTCTTTCCCTTGAGCCCAGTGAGCCCGCAGCGCACTTGATTACCATAAAAGGCTGATTATCTGCAAAAACGACCAGATCAAGCTTGGTACGATAAGGCTTTCCGGTTATTTCAAGAACCAGATCCATGTCAACGACAATTTGCGCACGATCATACCCTTTTTCATTCACAAGGTATTTTTCCACAGCCTGGCGATTGGCTTCCGGGCCGATATCGAGTACCGATTTGCCAGTCACGAAATCGGTTATTACCTGCTGATTTGATAAATTACATGGCATAATAGTTCACTTGAAGTATGAATTATATTTAAAATAGTAAACGACATCCCTTTTAAGGGATAGCCTAAAACGAATTATCAGGATTTTTCAATGAGCGACCGACCTGTCATTTCAGCTGGTTTTTCAATCCCCATAATTTCAAGAATCGTCACGGCAATATCTCCCAAAACGCCGGGTCTTAATTCGTAACCGTCTTTAATACCGTTAACAAGAACAAAGGGGACGTCATTTTGGGTATGCGCTGTGTGAGAATTGCCGGATTCCTTCATTTTTTCAGCATTTCCATGATCAGCGGTCACCATAACGGCATATCCATTTTCCAGTGCGCGTCCAACCACCTTTTCAACGCACTTGTCCACGGCCTCACACGCTTTGATGGCGGCTTCCATTATACCGGTATGCCCCACCATATCGAGGTTGGCAAAATTGATCACGATCAGGTCATGCTTACCGGAACTGATTTGTCGAACGGCTTCGTCAGCCACTTCAAATGCACTCATTTCCGGTTTTTGATCATAGGTGCGAATCTCCCGGGGGGAGGGAATCAGAATTCGGTCCTCGTTTTCAAATGGCTTTTCCTCTCCACCATTTAAAAAATACGTCACGTGCGCGTATTTTTCCGTTTCCGCCAGCCGCAGCTGCGTCAACCCCTGATTACTGATCACTTCCCCCAATATGTTGTCAAGGTGAACCGGACCAAAAGCCACCGGAAGGTCGTATGATTCATCATACTGGGTCATGCAGACATAGCAGGAAAGGGCAGGGATCTTCTTTCTTTCAAAAGCGTCAAAGGCGTCATCCGTAAAGGCGCGTGTTATCTGCCGGGCACGATCCGGACGGAAATTGAAAAAGATGACCCCGTCATCATCACCGATGCCGCCAAACGGGGTTCCGTCCGCCTCGGTCAGTACCACGGGGCTTACGAACTCATCCGTTTCATCTTTCGAGTACGCATTTCGAACCGCCTGGACCGGTTCGGATTCCACGGTTCCCACAGCTTCCGTGTAGAGCTGGTAGGCCTTTTCAGTCCGGTTCCAGCGGGTATCCCGGTCCATGGCGTAAAACCGTCCACACAGGGTGGCAATTCTGCCAATCCCTTTTTCCGTGAGTGCATCCGCGAGATGTTCGATATATTCCACACCACTGTCCGGAGGTGTATCCCTTCCATCCAGGATTGGGTGGACATATACGTTTTCAATGTTTTCACGTTTTGCCATGTCCAGCAAGGCAAATAGGTGATCGATCTGGCTGTGAACCCCGGCATCGGAAACCAGACCCATCAGGTGGAGGGCACCGCCTTTCTCCCGGACTTTCTCCATACACCGCTTCAGCGCTTCGTTCTCATAGAAAGAATGGTTCTCGATAGCCAGATCGATTCGGAGGAGCACCTGGTTGACAATCCTGCCTGCACCGATATTAATGTGCCCCACTTCCGAATTTCCCATCACGCCGTCAGGCAACCCGACGCCCTTGCCGGCGCATTGCAGCCGTGTATTGGGATAGCTGTTGCAGAGTTTGTCAAAAAAAGGGGTGTTCGCAAGGTAAATGGCATTCCCTTCATCTTCCTCGGCGATTCCCCAGCCGTCGAGGATAAGAAGCAGACACTTTTTAAGCGGCAGCTTTTCAGGTGGATCAAAAAGCGGTTGTGCCTTTTCCATGAACTCCTCCACGTTTTCTCTTTTCGCATCGGACCACAGGCTTTCGATATCGTAAAACAGGCGAATCGGTTCATAAAACACATGGATTACCACGTGCCCGTAATCGAGCAAGGCCCAATGCCCGTCTTTTATTCCCTCGACGCTCAAGGCCTTGATCCCTGCTTTTCGAAGCTCCCTTTCGATAAGTTCCGCAATCGCGCTGACCTGCCTGTGAGAGCGGCCGGATGCAATCAAAAAATAATCGGTCATATCCGATATATTCCGGACATCGAGGATCACCAGATCCGTGGCCTTTCTGGCCGTGGCGGCTTTGACACACCGGTAAAGCGTGGGGTCTATAACATCATTTGTCATGTATACAACCTTTTATCGTGAATATATGTTGCCACCGAATCCGGAACCAGGTACCGGATGGATCTGCCCTGGCGTACATGTTGTCTGATTGTGGTGGCGGAGATGTGAAGGGACGTTACCGGAAATATATATATCGGTTTTAATGACTTATGAACAAACGCATTTTGTTCCCTGTTGAAAACAAAACCCGATGAAATCCTGTTTTCCACGTACTTCCCGATCCCGGAGAAGTTCCGGTTCATGCACGGTTCGTTTTCACCCGGCCGGGACATGACAATCAAGGGGATATTGTTTAAAATCTCTTTGTAATCCTTCCACGTACTGATATCCATGAACGCATCGAGCCCGATGATGAGAAAACATTGCGTGGATGGTAACTTTTCCCGGGTGAATTGCTTGACCGTGTCTACGGTGTAAGATCTCCCCGGACGTTGCAGTTCAATATCCGAGACCAAAAATGAGGGATTGTTTTCAATGGCCTGGGTCAGCATGGCCAATCGGTCCGATTCATCGGCAAGGTCTGTTTTGTCCTTGTGCGGAGGGTCTGCCGCGGGGATAAAACGGATTTGGTCGAGGCCGAATCCTTCCAGGGTCTCGAGCGCCGTCCGGAGGTGACCGAAATGTATCGGGTTAAAAGTCCCCCCAAACAATCCCACGCGATTCAAAATAGGCATTTTATCTCATTTCAGGCTTGAGAACCTTACATGTTTCAGTTTGCAGCAATCCTGTGCATGAATAATGCACCTGTCATCAAACACGAACCTGTCCACTTCCCCGGACCACGAACTTGGTGGTTGTCAGCTCTTTCAGTCCCATGGGCCCGAAAGCGTGGAGCTTGGACGTGCTGATGCCCATTTCCGCACCAAGCCCCAACTGGCCGCCATCGTTAAACCGGGTGGAGGCGTTGACCAGCACCACGGAAGAATCGACCTCTTTGAGGAACCGCTCGGCGCATCCGTAGTCCGACGTAACAATGGCCTCCGTGTGCTTCGAGCCATAGCGGGCAATATGTGCCATCGCTGCGTCGATGTCGTCCACGATCTTCACGGCGCAGATCAGATCCTGGTATTCGGCATACCAGTCTTCCTCACTGGCGGTAATGGCTGAGGGGAGTATTTGGCAAAGCTGCTCACATCCTCTGATTTCAACGCCTGCGTCTGCCATGCGAGTAATTTCCGGCAGGAAAGAAGATATGGTTTCCTTGTGGACAAGTAAGGTTTCCATTGCATTACATACCCCGGGACGCTGAACCTTGGCATTGAAACTAATATCCCCGGCCATCCTGACATCCGCTGTAAGATCGACATACACATGGCAGACGCCCTTGTAATGCTTTAGAACGGGAATTTTCGAATTCTGGACCACAAAACGGATCAGGCTTTCCCCGCCCCGCGGAATAATCAGATCGATCTCCTCATCTTGCTTAAGAAGCAGGTTCACCACGTCACGATCCGTCACCGAGACCACCTGGATGGCGGTTTTCGGGATGGGTGTTTCTGAAAGACCCTCCGCGATGCACTCTGCCAGGGCCCGGTTTGAATGGATGGCTTCCGAACCACCGCGCAGGATGACGGCATTACCGGACTTCAGGCATAATCCGGCTGCGTCGATGGTCACGTTCGGGCGGGATTCGTAGATAATTCCGATAACACCCAATGGGATGCGGACCCGGCTTACTTCCAGACCGTTGGGACGTATCCAGGTACCATCCGAGGAACCCACAGGATCCTGCAACCCGGCTACCTCTTCAAGACCCGCCGCCATGGCGGCGATGGTATCATCCCCCACGGTCAAGCGATCGATCATGGCATCGGAAAGCCCGTTTTTTCGAGCTTCCTCGAGATCACGTGCATTTTGGGTTTTTATATATTCCGATTTATCCGTCAGTTTAGCGGCAATGGCTTTCAACGCCTGGTTTTTATCGGCGGTTGAACAACAGGCAAGTTCCATGGCTGCGTTTTTTGCTGATTTTGCCAATTGTGAAACAATGGTTTCAACTGACATAAGGTGTTTCCCCTTTCTTTCTCTGCCGTGAAAACAGCAGGTGAAGGAAGATAATCCGGAAGATGATCTGCCGGAGGGAATCTTCGTTCGTATGTTACTTTCTGAAATATCGTCAGCTTGCTGATATATGCGTTAACGTATGTTAATTCTTCGAATACTGACAAAATAGGCTACTTTTGACCGTTTATCAAACACTAATATTGTATGCCTTCAAAAACATTGGACTTTCACGCAAAAGGCACAAAGGCACAGATTCAAGCTGCGCTTTTGTGCCTTTGTTGGAATATATCGCCGATCCAAATTTTTAGCAGGTCGTCCCCAAAACCGTCATGTTATTGCGGTGAATGACTTCGTCATATGGCTTTTCACCGAGATACGTCTTAATCTGGTTGGTACGCTTTCCCATAATTTTCCGGATATCGGTCGCTTTATAATTAACCAGCCCTGTCGCTACCCAATTGTCTTCGTTATCATGCAGCGCAACTGGCGCGCCGATTCCGAAATCCCCTCCCACATCGGTAATGCCGCCCGGAAGAAGGCTTTTTCCCTTTTGAAGGATAGCCGCCACCGCCCCGTCGTCAATCTTGAGAACCCCCTTGGGTTTCCGGTGGAACGCAATCCAGCATTTGCGATTGGAAAGTTTTTCACGCGATGGGGCAAAGAAAGTACCCACATCCGGTTGACCGGAAAAAAGGGATGCCAGAATGTCGTCATCTCCGCCATTGGCGATTACCATGGGAATTCCGGCCGAAGTCACTTTTTTTGCCGCCCGGATCTTGGAGAGCATACCGCCTGTGCCAAGGACACCCGGCAAACCGCTTGCAAGGATTTCGATCTCTTTGTTTATCCGGGTAACCAGGGAAATTTTTTTCGCTTCGGGATCGGACCGGGGATCATTTGAATACAGCGCGTCGATGTCGGTCAGGTTAACCAGTATATCCGCATTCATCATCAAAGAAATCAATGCTGACAGATTATCGTTATCCCCGAATTTGATCTCCTCCGTCCCCACGGTGTCGTTCTCATTGATAATGGGGAGGACTTTCCACTCCAGCAAGGTATTGAGGGTATTGCGGGCATTCAGGTAACGACGCCTGCTGCTGCTGAGATCATCGCCGGTCAGAAGGATCTGGGCTACCTTTTGATTGTAGTGGGAAAACGCCACTTCGTAGGTCCAGATGAGATCCGCCTGCCCCACGGCGGCGATGGCCTGGCGTTTGGGAATTTCCTCGGGCCGCTTTGACAAACCGATTTTACGCTGGCCGCACGCCATTGCACCGGAAGATACCAGCAGTATTTCAATTCCGGATTCCAGAAGAACTGATAATTGTCGACTCAGACTGTCGATCCGGTCTTTGTTTAGCCCATCTTTTCCGGTCAGCACCCCACTGCCGACTTTTATTACAACACGCCGGGCCTGATCAAATATTGTTTTCCGATCAAGCGTCATGATCTTTTTGTTTTCTCATTTTGGCTTCCAGCGCATTCATCACAGCTTCAATACCATCACCAGTAGCCGCTGATATTCGATATGTCTCAAGGTCTTTTGCAGCTGCTTCAAACAATTTGGCATTGTCTGCGGCATCCGGAAGATCGGTCTTATTCAAGGCAACAATTTGAGGCTTTTCCGCAAGCATTTCGGAAAAGCCTTCCAATTCGCGATTTATCATATGATACACCGCAAGGGGATTTTCCGGATCTATCGATGCGGCATCAACCAAATGAAGAAGCACACCGGTCCGCTCCACATGCTTGAGAAATCGAATGCCCAGGCCGGCTCCTGCGTGGGCGCCTTCGATCAACCCCGGTATGTCCGCCACCACGAAAGGCTCGCCATGACCGGTATCAACAACGCCTAAGATGGGACTTAACGTTGTAAACGGATAGTCTGCAATTTTCGGCTTGGCGGAGGAAATGCGGGATAATAATGTGGATTTGCCGGCATTGGGGAATCCAACAATCCCAATATCGGCAAGAAGCTTGAGTTCCAGCTTAAGATGGAAGCTTTCTCCAGGTGTTCCCGGTTGAGCATGCCGTGGCGCACGATTGGTTGAGGTTTTAAATCTTGCATTGCCACGCCCGCCGATCCCACCCCTGGCCAATATATGATTCTGTCCATCAGTGACGCAGTCACACACGAGCTCCCCGGTTTCGGCATTGGTTATTACCGTGCCCGGTGGTACTTCAATTACCAGATCTTCACCTTTTTTTCCGGTCTTCTGGCGCCCTTGCCCGTAGCCACCGTTTTTGGCATTAAACATTCTTTGATGACGGAACCGGTAGAGCGTTCTTCTCCGGACAGTGGTGTGAACAATGACATTGCCGCCATCGCCGCCGTCGCCACCATCCGGTCCTCCCCGGGGGATATATTTTTCCCGCCGGAAGCTGACGCATCCCTTGCCACCGTTGCCGGCGGTTACGGTAATTACGGATTCATCAATGAATTTCACGCGGCGGCATATACACTTACTTTTTTCCGTGAACGGCCCATCCGTTCATACGTGACAACGCCTTCAATGGTTGCAAAAAGGGTATAATCTTTTCCCATCCCAACATTGTTACCCGGGTGAATTTTGGTCCCCAGCTGTCTGACCAATACATTCCCCGCCAGAACTTTTTCCCCACCGTAGCGTTTTACGCCACGTCTTTGTCCATTACTGTCGCGACCGTTCTTTGAACTGCCGCCGGCTTTTTTGTGTGCCATTTTTCAACACCTCTTATATAAGCTTATGCTTTTATGTTATGTAATATCCGGCCGAAACCGTCATTTCACGCCAGATGATAAAAACCTTTACCTGGGATGTGAATACCGCAAGCCCAGTGAATCATTCAGGTGAAATGTAAATACCCTCGACGACAAACCCTGTTTCCAAAAATCAGGGTTTGTATCAATTTAAGTTCACTCAAAAAAATCACAAAATCGATAAATATGACTAGGTTAAACGTTCCATATACGAGGCGTAGTGATTTTTCATTTGCGAAGGGCATACATATAGTATTCCGGGCGAATGAAAAATTGCTACAACGAAGTAGATGGGACTTTTTACGATACCATCAGTTCTGGACAATGTTTTCAATCTTGATTGCCGTAAACATCTGCCTGTGTCCTTGAGTTCTTCGGTATCGTTTGCGACGCTTGTATTTAAAAACAAGGACTTTCTTATTCTTTCCCTGCTCGACAATACTGGCATTCACTGCCGCATTTTCAATAACGGGTTTACCGATCTGGATATCCTCACCATTGGCAAGCATCAAGACCTTATCCAAAGACACACTCTGACCCACATCTCCTGCAATCTTCTCAACCCGCAGGATATCACCTTCACTCACTTTATATTGCTTGCCGCCTGTGGCAATCACTGCATACATATCGATCCCCCCACTTATTTCCTCGTTAAATTATAAAACAAGAAATTATAGATTTATATCAGGATTTGTCAACAAAAAAACACATAAAAGGGGTTCACCCTAAAAAAAGCGTGAACCCCTTTTAATGAACAATCCGAAACAGAGCTTATTCTCTGT
>SLIE01000413.1 GCA_007135795.1 Desulfobacterales bacterium | reverse complement strand
GAACGGTTTTTGAATCCGGGCAGGCAGGACCCGCCGGATATCGATGTTGATTTCGCCTGGGACGAGCGGGATGAGGTTATTGCGTCGGTCCTGGAAAAATACAGGGGACGCGCGGCCATGGTCTCCAGCCATATCTGTTTCCAACCCCGCATGGCCGTGCGCGAAACAGCGCGGGTTTTCGGGCTGACCGACAGGGAGATCGGACGAGTGACCGGCAGGCTGCCATGGCGTCTGCCGGAATTCGGTACCGGAGATGATCCGGCCATGCAAATCAGCACCTTGCCGCGCATGCGGGGCGTTGATCTCTCTCCGCCCTGGCCGGAGATTTTATCCATGGCCGCCCGGATCATCGGTCTTCCCCGGTACCTCTCGGTTCATCCCGGAGGCGTGGTAATCACACCGGGCCCCATCGATGCCTATGTCCCGGTTCAAAATGCGCCAAAAGGGGTCCCCATCCTGCAATGGGACAAAGACAGCGCAGAAGATGCCGGCCTGGTGAAGATCGATCTACTTGGAAACCGCAGCCTCGGGGTGATCCGCGACGCCATTGGCAACATGCAGGAAAACGACGTTGAAATCGATGAGCGATCCTGGGCGCCGGAAGATGACCTTCCCACCCAGGAGGCGCTCGCCCAAGGGGATACCATGGGTTGCTTTTACATCGAAAGCCCGGCCATGCGGATGTTGCAGCTAAAAACCCGGGTCGGGGATTTCGAACACCTGGTGATCCATTCCTCTATTATCCGGCCCGCGGCAAACGAGGTGATCCAGGACTACATTCACCGGTTGCATGGCGGCAAGTGGCAACCCATCCATCCCCTTCTGGACGAAGTGCTTTCGGAAACCTTCGGCCTGATGATTTTCCAGGAAGATGTTTCCCGGGTGGCCGTGGCCGTGGCAGGGTTTTCGCACGCGGACGCAGATGGTTTGCGAAAGGTTATGTCCAAAAAGGACCGGGAGCATCGTTTGAGGGATTATTTCAGCCGGTTCGCAGACGGTGCACGCAGTCGGGGCCTTGATGACGCGCAGATCGAAACGATATGGCAGATGATCATGAGTTTCAACGGGTACTCGTTTTGTAAGCCACACAGTGCGTCTTACGCGAAGATATCCTTTGAAGCCGCATATTTGAAAACCCATTTTCCAGCCGCATTCATGGCAGCGGTCATCAGTAACCAGGGGGGATTTTACTCGACCTTTGCGTATGTGTCCGAAGCAAGGCGCATGGGGATCACGATCTTGCCGCCGGATGTCGAAGAAAGTCAGGTCCGTTGGAAAGGATGCGGGCATGTCATGCGCGTGGGGTTGCTGTCCATAAAGGACCTGTCTGTTTCCACGCAGCAGCGAATACTGCATGAAAGGGGAAAAAAGGGATTTTCGGGTATGACCGATTTTTTGAACCGCGTCAGGCCCGATGAAGCAGAAGTCCGGGCAATGGTCCACAGCGGCGCCCTGGATCGTTTTGCTTTGGAACATAAAAACCGGGCTGTGCTTTTCTGGCAATTTTCCGCCTGGCAAAAGAACCCCGGCCGGCACAATATCAATTTGTCGTTGTTTCCCGAGCCACTATTGCCGGATATTCCTGATTTGCCAAGGGATGACCCCCTGAAAAACCTGCGCCGGGAGTTTGCGGTGCTGGGATTTTTGTGTGATTGTCACCCCATGACCTTGTTCAGCAAGCAACTGGCGAACCTGAACCTTCTCAAAGCTGGCCAGGTTGCAGCGCATCCCGGCCGGCAAGTCAGCTTTGCAGGCTGGTTGATTACCGGGAAAACCATTTTGACCGGCAAGGGCGAGCCCATGAAGTTCGTCACGTTCGAAGATGAGACCGGCCTTGTGGAAACCGTGTTTTTCCCCGGGGCCTACAACCGCTTCTGCCACATCCTTGACTACGGCCGCCCCTTCCTCCTCTCCGGCAAAGTCGAGGAAAACTGGGGGGCCACCACACTTAACGTGGATGCGGTACGCCCGGTTTGATGACCCCGTTAAAGCAGTTTCCCCCAGTCGCTCGTTCTGTCTCCTCTGGGAGCGCCAGGCTCCTGCCTGGCATTTTATCACAGCGAAGCTGTAATGCTGCCCTCCCAGGGAGAACCATCCGCCGTACTTTACCACACCTTACCCACTAAGATTCAGGTGCTTTTTGACCTGTCAGCGCTTTCCAGGTGTTTCGGAAAAGAAAACTGTCGTCGACATTTCCTTCCATCTCCCTGAACAGGGAAAGCGGCATTGAAAAAGTGAAAAGGTCGCTGCCAAGAAGCTTTCTCACGGCTTTCCGGGCCGAGATATCGGTAAGCCCCACAACTCCCCGGGGATATTCCCGTTCGATTTCCGCGTACGGCAGGATTCCGATGGCCTGGCACCCTGCGGCAAACGGGATGATCACATTGTCATAGCTTTTTCGGCCATGGTTCGCCAGTACCACAAGTGCGGAGAGCTGGTCCGGATTGGCCAGAAATGTGATGACTTTGAGGTCTTCCGTTGTTTCATCCACCCGTTCAAGCGGTTTGAGAACGACGTAGTCAGCCGGGATATCGATAATCGGCAGGTTTTCGACAAACGCCCGCGTTTCTTCGGGGCCTTTCAGGTAACGCTCCCCTTCCATGAAGTCGACATGGAATTCTCCGCTGCCGGGGGATTGTCCGATTTGCTCTCCAACGGCACGGCCTATCTCGGAGTTTTTGTTGCCGCTGGATAAAAAGTAGTGGAAGCACTCTTCCCCGCCCGGAAAATCCACGTACCGGTTGCCGAAGCCCAACCCCACGCCCCCACCCCAACATCCGAAGGTTGTACGACTGAAAACGCCTGTTTTCCCTCTTGCTGCGTTTGCAAAGGAAAACATCACGCACGCCCAGCCGCCTTCCTTGAATTCCATGGCTTTTTCCGGTTTTGTATCGGACCAGGCAAGTGCTACCGGCTGATACTTGAGATTTAAAATTGAAGCGATTCGACTGTTCATGTTACCTCCGGATTAAAAGATGCTTGTTTATAATGATATGAGCTCGTAAGAAGTCGCGATCAGGCGGCTTTGTAAAAAGTTCAAGATCAAGCACTCGTAATCACATAGAATTCAGTGTGATTAAGCGTGCTTGAGATGCTGAGGGATTGCGTATAACGCAGATATTGAAATTTTTACGACGACGTCATAAATGGATATTTTGTTTCACGGGCCTTGTGGATCACGTCTTGCCGGCATCAGGTGAAATGATCGTACCGCATTAAATCGAATTTCAATCTGCATGGCCGTCTTTATTGTTTTGACGTCTTGTTATCTCTCCCGTTTTTTTAATTTCTGCATAGCGGAAGCAGTCTTCGACATGATCGTTGACCATGCCGATCGATTGCATGAATGCATAGCAGGTGACAGGGCCAATAAAGCTGAAGCCGTGCTTTTTAAGATCCCGGCTCATTGATTTCGACACGCTGGTTTCAGGCGGTATCGCGTCAACGGATTTCCATCTGTTTTGTATTGGTCTGTAATCTACAAAACGCCACAGGAACGCATCCAGGGAACCATGTTTTTCAATAACTCTGAGGGCAGCAGCAGCATTTTTCACGGCGGACGCCACCTTGAGACGATTTCTGACAATGCCGGGGTTGGCCAGCAAGTTATTGATATCATCCATGGTGTACGATGCGACCTTTTCAATGTTGAAATGATCGAAGGCATTTCTGTAATTTTCCCGTTTTTTTAAAATGGTGAGCCAACTCAAACCCGACTGCGCCCCCTCTAAAACAATCATTTCAAAGAGTCGTTGGTCCTCGTGCAGCGGGACGCCCCATTCATGGTCATGGTATGACACATAAAGCGGATCCTGTTTACACCATTCGCACCTGATTTTCATGAACGTTTCCCTAAAGCGTAAAGTTATAGAGGTTAAGCGTTTCCTGGGCCGTGCGCCGGGCGGTTAAGCGGATAAACCCGATATAGTCTCCCTGGTCCTGTTCAAGCGCTTCCGCACAGGACGGAAATATGTTTTTGCCCGATAACTCGAGCGCGGATTCAAAATCGCGCCAGTGACGCCATCCATCGGGCATGATGTCCGCTCGGACATCCGATGTCGCGCTGCTCCATCTCCAGTGATCCTGCCACCAGTCGGCGGTCTTGAAGCTCGCGCAATCTTCTTCCCAGAAAGAGGTGCCGTTTGATTGCGGAGCGGCTAAATGAGCGGGTATTTCGTCCGGCAGCAGTTGCATCAGGCCGGGGACCACAATGCCGATCATCCCGCCCGGCTTTATGAAGTCGCTTATATAATTGAGATAAAGCACGTCCGTGCCGAAGTAATGATAACTGTCGATGGATATTATCGCATCGAAGTATCCTTTGGCAAAAGGGAGTGCATGGGCTTCCATTCGAAGGGGGCAAACGCGTTCTCCGAGATCTGCCGCAACAATACGTTCCCAGTTTTGATCAGGATCGACCCACAGGTCGGCTGCCCAGACGTGTGCGGAGAATTCGCGGGCGAGGAAAATGCTTGTCATGGCCCGACCGCATCCCAGGTCAAGAATCCGCATGCCGGGAGAAATCGTCAACGATTCACACAGCCATTCAGCAAGCCACAGGGCATTGGGTCCCATCTGGTTGTCCAGCACCCAGGTTTCGTCATATTGGCCGGATTTCGGAAATTCAGGTTTTTTAATCAGATCATTTCGTTCACGCATGATTTGTGTCCAATAATTCAGGTTCAGTTTAGAATAAGTGTGTTGAGTCCGTCTGATCGCGACTTTTTATGAGGTCATCAGTTTTATCTTACCACTGAATAGTGTTGTACTCAAGCCCCGTGCTTATCCTTAAAAAACATGGCGGCCCGGGAACCGCCTGGCGTATTTCAATTATGGACTTTTGACTTCACTATCAGATATACCCATTACGGGAAAAAATTGTCGGCCCCGCTGCAACGGTACTCACAGAAAGTAGCTTGAAATAAAAGTTTGGCTTGCTTCGCCCAACAACCAGATATTACAATCAGAGTCCCTGGTGGATTGAGAATCCCGCCAGGTGTGTGTGTACCTTAACGCCCCGGACGATAATGCACCTGTTATCTGTTTCCGGTCTTGACGCCAAATCTTTAATATGCAAAGCAGATTGTTATGAGCTATCCATGGATCGACCCCGTTATATTTGAAATAGGCCCTTTGCAGGTCCGCTGGTACGGACTGATGTATATCCTCGGTTTTGCATCCGCATACCTGGTTCTCCTGTATCTGTCCAGACGCAAGCATTTTCAGATAGACAGAAAAGAGATCGAAGACCTTCTGGTATACTGCATTGTGGGGCTGCTTCTGGGTGCCCGCCTGGGCTACTCCATTTTTTATAATCTGGACTTCTATCTTGATAATCCCATGCGGGTGCTGGCTGTGTGGGAAGGCGGAATGTCATTTCACGGCGGGCTCATCGGGATTGTCATTGCAGGTTTGATTTTTTCGAAAATAAGGAAAAAATCTTTTCTCATGCTTGCGGATATGGCGGCTGTGGCCTCCCCGCCGGGTCTATTTTTCGGCAGGATCGGAAACTTTATAAACGGTGAACTCTACGGCAGGGTTACGGATGTACCATGGGGAATGGTTTTTCCAGGAGGGGGGCCTTATCCGAGGCATCCGTCGCAATTATACGAAGCGCTTCTGGAGGGAGTTCTGCTGTTTATAATTATGCTGACAATGAGCATGAAGGCGCGGATGCGTGGTGCGCTTATTTCCACATTTTTAATCGGGTATGGAATTGCAAGAATTTTCGTTGAATTTTTCAGGGAGCCGGATGCGCACATCGGGTTTGTCGTGGGGATGCTGACAATGGGTCAGGTGTTGAGTCTTTTTATGATAGCGGTGGGCGTGAGCCTTTTAGCGTGGCAAAAAATTCGTATTGGAAATAAGCGGTGAATATGAAAAAATCGGTGTTGTTGGTTTTGTTCCTGGCAGTGATTGTCATCTGGTTTGCAGCAACTGTCGTTGCAGGGGTTTTAATTGACAGGGAAATGGAGGGGTTCAAACGGGAGCTTGCCGCAAATGAGGATATTCACGTCAACCTTTTTGAGTATGAGCGGGGGGTTTTCAATGGCACGCTTCATTATGATCTTGAATATCGGATTCGGGAAGGCCATTCCTTAAGCGATGTAATGGCGGAATTAACAGGGGAAACGGAGCCCCGGCTTTCCATAAAAGGATCGATGGGTGTCAAACACGGTCCTTATGTCGGGGGTGGAGAGGGGTTTGCTTTTGCCATGACCAAAAGCGAGTACCCCTTGCCTGAAGAAATCCGGCAATACCTGCCTCAATACCCCGAGACGCTTCCCGTGATCGAGGCGGTCACCACCATGGGTTTTGGGGGGCGGGTTGTATCCCGTTTTACGGGTGCGGATTATGCCGGCAGCGTTAAAGGCCCGGGGATTGACCCTGAAAAAAATATTTCGATGGTTCTGCAAAACTGGGCAGGGACTTTAAGGTTCACGTCAAAGCTCGATCATTTTGATATGGCGGCGCATGCCGGGACTCTTTCTGTGGCATTTGAAGAAGCGGGAACATCGTATGAGTATGGCTTGAAGGACATCCATCTCGATATGGACAGTACCCGGAGAACGGATCTGCTGTGGACCGGGGATGCACGGTTGATAGTGGGTGAAAGTGAATTGAACGGCAATGGCGTTCATGTCCGGATTAATGATTTTGTAACGCATCATTCGAGCAGGTTTCGAGAAGATGTCTTTGACAACAGTCTCATTATTGCCACGGGTTCGATACATGTTGATGACATTGTGATAAAGGGCCTGAAACTGTATATGTCGGTAAACAATGTCGATGTCGAGGCGTACGAGACATTTGTACGCATACTTGACCGGGATCTTAGGGATCCGCAAAGATATGCGACCGTCGAAGAAATAGAGGCCGGAGCCGAAGCCGTAAAACGTTTTTTCGCTGCAGGGCCGTCCATCAGCATCGATGCATTGAATTTTCACATTGTAGACGAGAATGATGTGGCCGGTCATCTGAAGCTGTTTTATCCACCGTCATCTCCAGTGAACATTCACTCGCCTGAAAGTATGCTCCCGCACATCGACATGGCCGCCGGGATAACGGCTTCGACAAAAGCACTGAAAGAACTCACCTGGATTTATGCGGCGTTTGAGTCCAAAAAGCAGGAAGCGCGTTACGGTACTCCCTTGTCGGACGAGAAGATAGACGAGCTTGCCCGTAAATCCCATCTGCAGATGATGATTGCCTTTTACTTCATGCCTTTTTTCCGTGTCTCCGAGGAGGTTGTCGAAAGCCGGTTGGAAATCCGGGACGGGGTGGTTTTTGCCAATGGTCAGAGGGTAATGAATGTCCGGGAATTGATGGAGAAGTGGTTATAGCAGGCAGGCACCGCTGCTTCGGCATACGGGGAGGTGCTGAAGGTTATATTTCTGAAAGGACAATACGGGATCAGCTGCGCAGCAATTTATATCCGACAGGACATGCGGCGGTACATATGCCACAGTTGTGCCCGTTATTATACTCCTGGTAATGTTTTCTCTTCCAGTTATCGCAGGCCCGGGCGTTAAGAATTCTATCCCTTTCGATTCCTGGATGCCAGGGAATCCCCGTGAGTGCCTTTGCGGGGCACGCATCCACACAGCGGGTGCATCTTCCGCAAAGACTCCGGGTAACCGGGGTGGCACAAGGTAGCGGCATATCCGTAAAAACGGTTCCCAATCTGAGCCATGGGCCTTGGTTGCGCGTTATGAGCTGGCAGTTGAGCCCTACCCAACCGAGTCCGGCCCGTGTTGCGGCGGTTTTGTGTGGGAAATCGCCTTTTATTAAAACAGGGTCTGTCCGTTCAGAAGCCGCAAGCGCCTGTGCCCTGAAGCCAAGATCCCCGATGGCATCTGCCAGCTGTCGTGACAGTTCATTGATACACTGGTTGACGCGGCGGTATTCTTCCGCATAAGCATGATCCGGCCCATTGGTGACCCCCGCCATGATCTGCGGGTTCATGGGCGCTGTCCATGAAACAGCGATCGGAAAACCGTGCCCATTTTTATCCAGCGGCGTTTTTAAATTCCCGAGGTCGGCAACACCCCAGCGTTCAACGGCACGTTGGTTCATCCAGATCATCAGCCATG
>SLIE01000271.1 GCA_007135795.1 Desulfobacterales bacterium | reverse complement strand
GGAACGATTGGTCATATTGACCATGGCAAAACCACGTTGACGGCTGCGATCACAAAGAATTGCGGATTGAAGGGTTGGGCTGAATTCATTCCCTTTGACAAGATTGACAAGGCGCCGGAAGAAAAAGCGCGTGGTATAACAATCGCCACGTCGCACGTGGAGTACCAGTCTGAGAAGCGTCATTATGCCCATGTGGACTGCCCCGGTCACGCTGATTACATCAAGAACATGATCACGGGCGCCGCACAGATGGATGGTGCGATCCTGGTTGTGGGTGCCGATGACGGCCCCATGCCGCAGACCCGTGAGCATATACTGCTGGCACGGCAGGTCGGTGTGCCGCGTATAGTGGTATTTCTGAACAAATGCGATATGGTTGACGATGAAGAGTTGATCGAGCTTGTGGAACTCGAGCTTCGGGAACTCCTGTCCAAATATGAGTTCGATGGTGATAATGTGCCAATTGTCCGGGGGAGTGCGTTGAAGGCCCTGGAAAGCGATGATCCCAACAGTGACGATGCCAAGTGTATATGGAATCTGCTGGATGCTGTGGATGAATATATTCCGCAACCCGAGCGCGACGTTGACAAACCGTTTTTGATGCCTGTGGAAGATGTGTTTTCCATTTCAGGCCGTGGGACGGTTGTAACGGGACGCGTGGAGCGTGGAATCGTTAAAGTGAACGAGAAAGTCGAGATAGTGGGCATGCGCCCGACTGTCACCACGGTATGCACCGGTGTCGAGATGTTCCGGAAACTGCTGGACGAAGGTCAGGCAGGAGACAATGTCGGGCTTTTGCTTCGCGGCACCAAGCGTGATGACGTAGAGCGCGGACAGGTTGTGGCGGCACCGAAGTCGATAACCCCGCATACCCGTTTCAGGGCGGAAGTATATATACTGAGCAAGGATGAAGGTGGTCGTCACACGCCATTTTTTACCGGATACAGGCCGCAGTTTTATTTTCGGACAACCGATGTGACGGGTGTTATGACATTGCCCGAAGGCATTGAAATGGTCATGCCCGGAGATAATCTGACAGGCACGGTTGAGCTCATCACACCCATCGCCATGGAAAAAGAGCTTCGTTTCGCCGTGCGTGAAGGTGGCCGAACAGTCGGCGCCGGCGTTGTAAGTGAAATCCTGGAATAATAATGAAAAGTGAAATATTATGATTACCAATACCAAAATTAGAATCCGGTTGAGGGCGTATGACCATCAACTTCTGGATCAATCGGTAACGGATATTGTGGATACGGCAAGAAAGACCGGCGCTAAGGTTGTCGGCCCCATACCGCTTCCAACCCGTATCAATAAATACACTGTTCTTCGTTCGCCTCATGTGAACAAGAAATCCAGGGAACAGTTCGAAGTACGTACCCATAAAAGGCTGCTGGATATACAGGATCCCACACAGCAGACAGTGGACGCGCTTATGAAATTGGACCTTTCCCCAGGTGTTGATGTTGATATCAAACTGTAGATATGGCTTGGTGATGTTATGATCAATGGAATTTTAGGTAAAAAACTGGGAATGACCAGCCTGTTTGGCAGCAAAGGGGAATACATCCCGGTAACGGTTATTGAAGCGGGGCCTTGTACGGTAACGCAGATTAAAACAAAAGCCAATGACGGCTATGATGCGCTTCAGCTTGGGTTCGGTACCAAAAAGAAATCCAGGACCGGCAAGCCGCTTCAGGGGCATTTTGAAAAAAGCGGCAGCGTATACCATGCTTTCCTTAGGGAATTCAAAGTGGACAACCCCGAAGCGTTTGAGTTGGGTCAAACTGTTACACTCGATATGTTCTCTGTTGGGGATAAAATTGATGTTTCAGGTAAAAACAAAGGGCGCGGATTTTCCGGTGTCACCAAACGACACGGTTTTTCCCTGGGTCGGAAGACCCATGGCAGTCATAACTGGCGCGCTCCGGGTTCTATCGGGATGAGCGCATGGCCTTCAAAGGTCATCAAAGGGAAGAAAATGCCCGGTCGTTATGGCAATGCACGTCAAACCATGCGGAATCTTGAAGTTGTCGATATCCGGCCTGAATTAAATCTGATTCTTGTAAAAGGTGCAGTACCGGGCCCGATGAATGCTACGATTGAAATCAAAAAACCAAAAGCTCGAAGATAATGGTCAGTAAACCGGTTTTTGGGATAGACGCCTGCGCAGTTTGCTGCCGGCAACATAAAGAGGAATACAATGGCTGTCGTTGAGGTCAAAAATACAAACGGTGATAAGGTTTCTGAAATAGAGCTTTCCGATGAAATCTTCAATGTACCGGTCAAGAAAAGCATTTTGCATGAAGTGGTCCGTATGCAGATGGCGTCAAGACGCCGGGGCACAGCGGCTGTGAAGCATCGCTCAGATATCGCCGGTTCCACGATCAAACTCTATCGCCAGAAGGGAACAGGGCGTGCGAGACGGGGTAATATTAAAAGTCCCCTGTTGCGCGGCGGTGGTGTAGTGTTCGGTCCGGATCCTCGCTCTTATGCCTTCAAGGTGCCTAAAAAGGTGAGACGGTTGGCACTCAAAATGGCACTTTCAAGCAAAATGCAAAATCAGTCCATCATTGTTCTTGACGCATTTGCGCTTGATCAGATAAAAACGAAAACCGTCGCTTCTGCAATCAAACAGCTTGCGCTCAAAAAACCCCTGATTATCACAGATTCAAAGGATACTAACCTCGAGTTATCATCCAGAAACATTCCCGGTGTGAAGGTTTTGCGAGTCGAGGGATTGAATGTCTACGATATCTTGAATCACGAAACGCTTGTCCTTGTAGAACCGTCGATCAAGCAAATCGAGGGGAGGTTCGCAGCATGAAAGAGCATGGAATAATCGTTGGACCGGTGGACACGGAAAAAAGCAACATTCAGAAGGAGGAGCTGAACCAGCTCACTTTTGAAGTGGCAAAGACCGCCAACCGGATCCAAATCAGGAAATCCATCGAATCGATTTTCGATGTCAGAGTGGCTTCGGTTCGTACCTTGACCGTCAAAGGGAAGATAAAACGACGCGGCCGCATACTGGGAAAACGGAAGGACTGGAAAAAAGCGGTTGTTACGCTTATGCCCGGGAATCGGATCAAATTTTTTGAAGGCGTATAAGTGGGGTGGATTTAAATGGCTATTAGAAAAGTAAAACCGACATCACCGGGAAGGCGCTCCCAGACGTATCCTACTTTCGAGGAGGTTACCAAAACAGAGCCCGAAAAAAGCCTTACCCGTATAATCAAGAAAACCGGCGGCAGAAATGCTCATGGCCGGATGACTGCGAGACACAGGGGCGGTGGGAATAAACGCTTTTACAGAATTATCGATTTCAAGCGGGACAAGGACGGGATTCCTGCCAAAGTGGCATCCATCGAGTACGACCCCAATCGTTCTGCAAGGATTGCACTGTTGCACTATGTGGATGGTGAAAAGCGTTATATTCTTGCACCCGTGAAAGTTGCGGTCGGAGATTTTTTAATGTCCGGACCGGAAGCTGAAATCAAGCCGGGCAACTGCCTCCCGTTGAACCGTATTCCACTGGGTACGCATGTGCATAATGTGGAGCTCCGAACGGGCAGAGGCGGTCAGATGGTTAAAAGTGCCGGTGCTTTTGCTCAGTTAATGGCAAAGGAAGGAAAATATGCCACGATCAAGTTACCTTCCGGTGAAGTGCGGATGGTGCTGGTTGTCAACAGAGCGACCATTGGGCAAATCGGTAATATAGACCATGCGAACGTTTCGCTTGGCAAGGCAGGGCGAAACAGGCACCTCGGACGACGGCCAAGGGTTCGTGGCGTTGTAATGAACCCGGTTGATCACCCAATGGGTGGTGGTGAAGGACGTTCTTCAGGAGGGCGGCATCCATGTTCGCCCTGGGGTATGCCAGCTAAAGGATACCGTACTCGTAAGCCAAATAAGCAAAGCACCCGTCTTATCGTGAAAAGGCGCAAGTCGAAAAAGTAAATTGACAAAAAAGATGTATAGCATTTGCAACGCTATCGTTTACAGGAGCGATTATGCCGCGTTCGTTAAAAAAAGGGCCATATATTGAGCCCAAGTTATTCGAAAAAATAAATGCCGCTCAGGAAGCCAGATCAATGAAGGTCATAAAGACCTGGTCCAGGCGTTCAACAATAGTTCCTGAAATGGTTGGTTTGACACTTGCAGTTTATAACGGGAGAAAGTTCATCCCGGTCTTTATCACGGAGAACATGGTCGGGCATAAACTGGGGGAATTTTCACCTACCCGCACGTTTTTCGGACATGCCGGTGATAAAAAATCCAAAATGAAGAAATAAACCATATTGAGGGAATTGCGGATATGGATGTCAAGGCATCGGGAAGATACATGCGTATATCGGCGCAGAAAGTTCGCCGGATAACAGGGGTTGTCAAAGGAAGGCCCGTTGAATCCGGCCTGAATACACTTAAGTTCATGCCTCAGAAATCGGCCAGGATCGTTGAAAAGATTTTGCGCTCAGCGGTAGCAAATGCTGATAACCGTGGTAACATGGATGTTGATTCCCTGATAATTAAAAATATCATCGTTGATGAAGGACCGACGGCAAAACGGTTTCGGCCGAGAGCCCGGGGTAGATCAACGCGGATACTTAAGCGAACTAGTCATATAACGGTTATTGTAAGCGAAGGTAGCGCGTAGCATAAATTTTTAAGGAGGTGTGCGGCTTGGGTCAGAAAGTCAATCCAATAGGCATGCGATTGGGTATCAATCGTACATGGAGCTCGCGGTGGTTTGCTGGAAAAGATTATCCGGCAAACATTTATGAAGATCATATGATTCGCAAATTCTTGAAGAAAAGGCTCAACCACGCCGGAATTGCAAAAATCGAAATTGAAAGATCTTCCAAACGAATCAAGCTCAGGATTCATGCAGCCCGGCCGGGTATCATCATCGGCAAGAAGGGCTCTGAAATTGAGGCACTGAAAAAAGAGCTTGAAAAACTCGTTTCGGCGGAAGTCGTAATGGTTGACATCAATGAAGTGCGAAAGCCCGAACTCGATGCGCAACTCGTTGCCGAAAACGTCGCAAACCAGCTTGTAAGGCGTGTTGCCTTCCGGCGCGCAATGAAGCGCTGTGTTTCGTCTGCAATGCGCTTTGGGGCACAGGGAATAAAGATCATCTGTTCAGGTCGTTTAGGCGGTGCTGAAATGGCCCGCACGGAATGGTATAAAGAAGGACGTATCCCGCTGCATACGCTTCGTGCGGATATAGATTACGGGGTGGCGACCGCGTCAACGACTTACGGTGCCATTGGTATAAAGGTTTACATATTCAAGGGCGAAATACTGGAAGACCGTCCAGTAGCTACGGCCGTTGCTGCTGACCAGAAGTAATATCTGGACGGAAAGTACATTTCATGTCGGTCAGGCTTAATGGTAATTTTCACTGCTTGGATATGTAACTCTTAATAGAGTTAGTACGGATGCAGACATGACCAGGAAGACAGCTTTCGCTCAGATATGAAGTAATTTACAGGAGTAAATAATGCTTAGTCCCAAGAAGGTAAAATACAGAAAACAGCAGACCGGACGAATGAAAGGAAAAGCCTATCGAGGCTCTACTTTAAATTTCGGTGATTTCGGACTTCAGGCTGTTGAATGCGGCAAGCTTACTTCGCGTCAGATCGAGGCTGCCCGTATTGCAATGACACGTAAGGTAAAAAGAGGCGGAAAGATGTGGATCCGTATTTTCCCGGACAAGTCATATACTAAAAAGCCGGCCGAAGTTCGGATGGGTAAGGGAAAAGGGGCTCCAGAAGGATGGATCGCCATTATTAAGCCCGGTCGTATTTTGTATGAAATGGAAGGCGTTCCGAGAGAATTGGCTTATGAAGCGCTTCGCCTGGCTTCCTATAAACTTTCAGTTAAGACCAAGATTATTGAAAGGAGCCAGATATGATGAAGGCAAGTGAATTTCGCAATTTGAGTGCCGATGAGCTTAAAAACAAGCTATCCGAACTGGTGGAATCGCATTTTAATATGCGTTTCCAGCAAAAAATCGGGCAACTGGAAAACACCAGCCGGCTAAAGCAGATTAAGCGCGAAATCGCCCGTGTGAAAACAATTCAACGGGAAAAAGAATTAAACACCAGGTAGATATTATCAAAGCGGACTGATATGAAAAATACACGTGGTATGAAAAGACAACTTGTGGGGACGGTTTTAAGTAATAAAACTGAAAAAACCGCGACGGTCCAGGTGGAAAGGTTGGTGAGGCACTCCATCTACCGAAAATTTATCCGGCGGCGAGCCAAGTTCGCAGCTCATGATGAAAGAAACGAATGCGGAATCGGGGATCGCGTATTGATTACCGAGTCGAGGCCCTTGAGCAAGACAAAGCGATGGCGAGTAAGCCGCATCATCGAAAAAGCGGTTTCATGATATAGGGGATATTCAAATGATTCAGACAGAAACGAGATTGTCTGTTGCAGATAATTCGGGAGCAAAAGAGGTATACTGTATCAAGGTCCTGGGCGGATCACGCAGGCGTTATGCCAGTATCGGGGATATTATCGTGGTTTCTGTCAAAGAGGCGATTCCCAATTCCAAGGTAAAAAAAGGGGATGTGCTTAAAGCGGTTGTTGTCAGAACCAAAAAAGAGATCAAGCGCCCGGATGGTTCTTGCATAAGATTTGATGACAACTCTGCCGTGCTTATCAACGCTCACAGGGAACCGATTGGAACAAGAATTTTTGGACCCGTTGCAAGAGAGCTTCGCGCTAGCAAGTTTATGAAAATCATATCACTGGCACCCGAAGTAATATAATTATCGGATCAAATTGCACTACGAGGATTGGCGGATCATGCAAAAACAAGAAAGCATTCGCATAAAAAAAGAAGATAAAGTAAAGATCATTGCAGGAAAAGATCGTGGAAAAATTGGCAAAGTGATCCGGGTCGACAAAAAAAAGAAACGTCTGCTCGTTGAAAAAGCCAACATGATCAAGCGGCATGTGAAGCCCAGCGTGAAAAACCCCCAGGGTGGCATACTTGAAGGGGAAGGGCCTATTCATTGGTCTAACGTCATGATCATATGCAGCAGTTGTGTGAAGCCCACCCGTATTCGAATGAATATACTTGAAAATGGGGATAAGGTACGGGCGTGTGCCAAGTGCAATGAAAATCTGGATTCCAAGTAGAAGTTATTACCGGAGGGGTAAGGCGTCATGGCATTGAAAGAACACTATAAAAACGAGGTCGCACCGAAATTAAAAGAGACTTTTGGTTTCAAGAACCTTCACCAGATACCGAAAATCGAAAAGATTGTCGTGAACATGGGCCTTGGTGATGCGATCCAGAATATAAAAATACTCGATTCAGCCCAGGCGGAATTGAAACTAGTAACTGGCCAGGCGCCCGTTGTTACGCGTGCCAAAAAATCCATTGCCGCATTTAAGCTTCGCGAAGGAATGCCTATTGGTTGCATGGTGACATTACGCCAGAAGAAAATGTGGGATTTTCTGGAAAAACTCATTAATATTACCCTTCCCCGCGTTCGTGACTTTCGGGGAATTTCCGGGAAAGCCTTTGATGGATTCGGTAATTATACATTGGGCATAAAAGAACAGATCATATTTCCTGAAATTGATTATGATAAGGTGGATTCGGTAAAAGGGATGAATATCACCATTGTCACGACGGCAAACAATAATGCCGAAGGTAAGGAACTGTTGAAATTGCTCGGTATGCCGTTTCGCAATTAATCCTGGAATATTTTGGTCCCTTTTGTAGTCACAAGGAGGAAAGTTTGGCAAGAAAAGCACTTCAAATCAAGGCTGTCAAGACACCCAAATTCGCAGTCAGGCGTTACAATAGGTGCCCCATATGCGGCAGGTCCAGGGGGTATTTAAGAAAATTCGGTTTGTGCCGGATTTGTTTCCGTAATATGGCATCTGAAGGGTTGCTTCCAGGCGTAACGAAATCAAGCTGGTAGTACCTAACTTTGAGAGCCTGCAGGGAGCGTCACTATAACGGATTGAATAGCCAAATAGCTAATCGATCATGTTTGAACCAAAAACGCAAAGCCATTCAATGTGCATGGATATAACGGAGATAGATCATGACCATAACTGATCCATTGGCAGATATGTTGACCCG
>SLIE01000082.1 GCA_007135795.1 Desulfobacterales bacterium | reverse complement strand
AGCACAATGCTAACACGTTGAATAATTTATACATACATACAAATATGCAATTCGTGCCTTACCAGAATAATGAAATTCTATCCTTTCGGGAATGGGCATCTCGTTGTTTTGACTTTATTTTTTTTTGCTTATCCAGGAGTTATAAATGGAACACATTCGATTAGTTGTTGCAATTGTGCTTTCTATATCGATATTTCTCGTATGGGATCTTGTCTTTGTCGACCGGCAACCGGTGCCCCCTCCCGCACCAATTACAGAAAGAGTAGAGCCTGAAACCGAAAGGAGGGACAGGATTGAGAATAATACCATTGCCAGAACGTTTGAACCGCTCCCAGAGACCACCTTTGAAACAATATCTATTGAAACGGATCTGTACCAGGCGCATATTTCAGAAATTGGTGCAAGCATCACCCGATTTGATCTGAAAGAATACCGCGAGCATTCCGATCCGGGCGCACCCCGCAAGGCACTTATCGACGAAGGGAATCGTCTTGGAAGTGCCCTCGTTGACTTTACCAACTCAGATGAATCTTTGTCTCGTGCCGTTTTTTCAACCGATTTTACGGAATCTTCTCTTCGTGTGACAGACGCACCTGAAACCATCTCTTTTTTCTGGCAATCCGATAACGGTTTGATTCTGGAAAAGCGGTATACCTTTTATCCCGACAAGTACAATATCGATTTGACCCTCTTGCTTCGAAATACATCAGATGAGATCATTGATCGTAATCTCGAGATCAGCATAACCAATCCCCCCCCCGCGGATGCAAGGACTTTTACCTTCGCCGGTCCCTTTATTTTTAAGGATCAAAGCTTAAATGAAATTAGAATTAAAGATATCGCTGATCAGGATACTTACCGAGGTGAAATTGGATGGACCGGTATCGAAGATCAGTATTTTCTAACCGCACTTATTCCGAAAACCAGTATTAATACAAGCGTCCTTTTGGATCTGGACAGGCGTAATAATCTCCTGCATGTAAGATATCAGCAACCCGTTGAACTGCTTAGACCCGGCCACGTCCAGGAATATGATTATTTTCTCTTTTTTGGTCCCAAAAAATTATCCATACTAGCAGATTTTGGTTATGATTTAAATGAGGTTGTCAATTTTGGCTTTTTCAGCTTCCTCTCAAAACCGGCACTTTGGTTGCTGAATATGATTCATGACAATATTATTGCCAATTATGGCGTGGCCATTATTATGATTACCCTCCTTATCAAAGCGGTTTTCTGGCCTCTTGGAAACAAGAGCTACAAATCAATGGCGGAAATGAGGCGACTCCAACCCCTGATGGTGGATATCCGCAACAAATATAAAGACGACAAACGCAAAATGAACGAAGAGGTAATGAATCTCTATAAAACTTATAAGATTAACCCTCTGAGCGGTTGCCTTCCCATGATTGTGCAGATTCCGGTTTTTATAGCCTTTTACCGTATGCTTTACGAGGCCATTGAACTGCGGCATGCGTCTTTTATATTCTGGATGCAGGATTTGTCCGCTCCCGATCGACTTTTTAATTTCAACTTCAGTATTCCCTTCATGGCTGAACCGACGGGAATACCGATTTTGACCATAATCATGGGAGCGACCATGTTCTTGCAACAAAAACTTGCACCACCCCCGGGAGACCCCATGCAGGCCAGGATAATGATGATGCTACCCCTGGTTTTTACAATCATATTCATTAACTTCCCCGCGGGACTCGTGCTTTACTGGCTGGTTAACAACGTTGTTTCAGTGGCCCAACAATACAACATTAACCGGAAAATGATCTAAGCAGGAGGCATTTCATGAGTGCGTTTATCGACTTTGAAGATAAAAGCGTAGACAAAGCTATTGAAAAAGCTTGCAAAGAACTGAATATTGCCAGGGACCGACTGAGATATGACATTATATCACACGGATCTAGCGGAATCTTCGGTCTTGTTGGCGCGAAAAAAGCTCATATTCGTGTATCCACGCCGAGATCCAATGACATCTCAATAGAACCAGAATCCGAGCCAGTCAAGGCAGAATCTGATTTATCAGACACTCTTCCCGCTGCCGCTATCACTCCAGAGCCCTTTGTTATTGAGGTCTCAACCGAAATATCCGCGTTGGTTGACGAGGCATTTGGAGAAAACAAGGAAAACAGTGTGGCGAGCGTTGAAGAAGATCAAGAAGAAGAGGAAGAGGAAGGGCCGTTTCTGCAATCTGAAACAGCGGAGGTCTCCGAGCAAAACTACGAAGCGGCTGCTGACTGGATTCATAAATTTCTCGAACAAACCATCGAACTGATATCTCCAGATGCAAAAATAACCAAACAGAACCAAGAGAAAATTCTATACTTCAAGATTCAGGGTGGCGATGCAGCCCGGATTATTGGGAAAAGAGGACAGACCCTCGATTCAATCCAGTATCTCGTAGAAAAAACTGTTAACAAACAATTTGGTCCCGGGATACCTGTCGAAATTGACGTTGAAGACTACCTTGAACGTCGTCGTTCCGAGCTGGTCGAGCTCGCAACCCGGCTTGCCGACAAAGCAATACAAACAGGTAAACCGATGGTGATTAACCGTATCAATTCGCATGATCGGCGGATCGTCCACCTTGCATTAAAAGAAAATCGGGAAATTCGCACTCAAAGCGCAGGTAACGGGGATCTGAGAAAGCTCTTGATTCTCCCCAGAAAAAAATCCGCCGCAAAGAAAAACGGTAAAAACGGTTAAACCTCATCCTGTCGAAGCGTACCAGGCCGGAGAGTGTACGCTTCGACGACAAACCAATCCAGGCTCATAATATTCACCTTGGGATACGATTTAACTTGTTTCCTTTTTGTTTTTTGGTACCCTTCTTTTTAAGCCTTTGGTTCATTTGTAAATATTCTAATCACTGTTACCACTCATATGGAAACCTCCACAATTGCAGCTATTTCAACTCCTGTCGGAAGTGGCGGGGTCGGCATTATTAAAATTTCCGGACCTGATTCCCTGAAGACAATTGCTGCAATTTTCCATCCCGGAAAATTCTCAAGCGATCCAATACCTGTTCCCGTATTGGATCCTTCTTTTTTCTCTCCCTGGAGAATCTATTACGGACACATTGTCGACCCCGACCAACAGCGTGTTTATGACGAAGTCGTCGTTGCTGTCATGCCTGGCCCTAAATCTTATACCCGAGAGGATGTTGTCGAAGTACAAGCACACGGTGGCATCATCATCCTTGAAAATATTCTTTCTTTGTTAGTCAATAAAGGCATACAGATCGCCCAGCCAGGCGAATTTACCCGCAGGGCTTTTTTAAACGGCAGGATCGACCTTACCCAGGCAGAGGCTGTAATTGATCTTATAAACGCCCGTTCCGACGCTTCCGTTGAGATCGCTTTCAGTCAAGCATCAGGGAAGCTCTCTTCATCAATCGAGCCCATTCGCTTGCACATCATTGAAGTCCTTGCTACCATCGAAGCGATGATCGATTTTCCTGATGCGGTTGAATCTGAACTTGACCCTGTTTCTCTTCTAAAGACGCTTTCAGAAAAGGCTCTAACCCCCGTTTTGGAACTTATATCCTCCTATGAAGAGAGCAAATCCATCTGCGAAGGATTCCAGGTGGTCATTGCGGGATCCCCAAATGTCGGAAAATCAAGCCTTTTAAACGCTCTATCCAGGAGCGACCGCTCAATTGTTACTGACCAACCCGGAACCACCAGAGACTATATCGAAACAGAACTTCTTTTGGGTGGTCTTCCCATTACGCTCGTAGACACCGCGGGCCTGCGAAATGACCCTGACCCTGTTGAAAAAGTCGGCATCCAAAAATCCTATCAGCGGATCCAGGGAGCCGATCTTGTATTGCTTGTCATAGACGCCTCAAGCGCAGCCACGAAGCAAGAGACCCTTTTCTTCGAGTCAATGAAAAAGGAGAAAAACTTATCGATCGTTCTAAACAAAATCGATACGATCAGCGCAGCATCCCGGCCGGAAGTTCCCCTTCACATGAGATCAGTCCCAATGATTGAAACTTCCGCAACATGTAACATTGGAATCGATACGTTGAAAAATCATATTGCCAGCGCAAGCCAGATCAAAAACACTTTCAAACCCAACAAACCAGTTCCGAATTTCAGACACAAAACACTTTTATTGGGAGCTCATGATTCTTTGCGTCAAGCCATTGAAAACCTGGAAAACAACCTCTCGCTTGAACTCGTCTCGATTGACTTGCGCCAGGCACATGATCTCATTGGAGAAATTTCTGGAAGCCATGCTTCTCCAGATGTTTTGGATCAGATTTTCAGCCGGTTTTGCATCGGCAAATAGTTATCAAATTGTTTCACGTGAAACAATCCACATGGATGAACACCCAATCCCCGCTGTAATCAGAGGATATTTATTAAGGAGTAAGTTATGGAGTTTAAGGAATTTTTTGAAAGATACGAATCTCTTGCAGAAAAAGTCGAAGAGGCGTTCAGCCGAGTTAGCAAATCACATCCAGAGTTAGTGATGTGCAAACCCGAGTGCACGGATTGTTGTAATGCATTGTTTGATTTAACACTGGTTGAAGCGATGTACCTAAAGCAGCATTTTGATCTACAATTTTTCGGCGAGGAGCGCGAAGCTGTTCTGGAAATAGCAAACAAGGCTGATCGCCAAGTATACAAGCTTAAGAAAGAGGCTTTCACAGCAACACAAGAAGGTAAAGATGAAGAGGCCATCATAAAAGAGATGGCGGAAAAACGAATCCGTTGCCCATTGCTGAATGAAAAAGACTTGTGCTCATTGTACGCGCATAGACCACTTGCTTGCAGGATTTATGGTGTCCCCCTGGCAATCGGCGGCACAGGCCGGACTTGCGGATTGTCAGGATTTAAAAAAGGGAATAAATATCCTACTGTCAACATGGATATAATCCATGACCAGTTATTAACCATTTCATCTGACCTGGCAAGAGGGATCAACTCAAAACATGCGGGTCTTTCTGAGATGTTGGTTCCGGTTTCAATGGCGCTTTTAACTGATTACTCGGAAGAATATCTCGGCGTGCCGGTTGAAAAAGAAGATCAAAACCCGGAAACAACGCAAGGAATTACTGATGACAACAAATGAAAATGACGATGATCGAAAAAAGATGATATTTGAGGCGATGTCTCCCCGCAGGCAAAAGCACATATTGAAAAGAGGATATGAGAAATGGAACCCTTTTTCTGAACCAAAAGATCCGGTTGATATGCGCATGGATAAGACCAAAAGGACATCACAGATGCTCCTCAGGGACTTTATGGAATCGATTGATCTTGATGAGCATGGCAATGATTACAAAAAAGGCGCATTTGAAATCTGCCTGGGAATAATCAATGAGGATGAAAAATTTATAGGAATGTTTGACTTTGCATGCTGGTATAGTGAAGAATTAAAAAAGCGGAACGTATAAAGCAGAGAAAGGGCTGGAAAAAGAGTAGCATTTCCAGCCCTTTCTCGAATCACTCCCTATATTAAACCTGTCAGGACTTTCACTGTGTACACCGTTTCAAGCTGATACACGGTTCCTAATTTCCAAGCATCCAGCCAAGCAAAGGAAGAAAGATAATCGCAAGAATGATAATAATACCGGGAGGGGATATGTATGGCTTATACCACTCGGCGTCTTCTCTTTTTGCTTTTTTTACCTCCAAGACAAACCAGTTGCCAATTAAGCCTGCCGCAATTATAAATACACTTAGCTTTATTAAACCAACAAATCCTGCCATTATTAACTCTCCACGATTTTTCAAATCCCCACAAAACAAGAAGACTATTCGCTTTTCATAATAATTTATAAATCAAAAATCTGTTTCATGTGCGTTTAATACCATACATTGGGTCAATCGTGAACTGAAAAAAAAAGTTTCTTTAATGCCGGAATACCGAAAAAAACTTATGACGTATGATAATAGCAGCACCCTGATCGAAACCTATTTATCGATTTTTTCATTCGGCACAAGGACTTTAGCATCAGCAACTCATATCACGAAGAGAGTGACAAAAAAAGGGGGCATGCTGGTTCAGTTCGGAGGTGAATTACCTGATAACGCAACTGGCAACACTTGGCGAGAGTATTGATTGAAAAGCCTCAAATTCCAGATCATCCACTGAAAACATATTTTGATCAAAAAAGGACAAATTCAAAATTTTAGCATTACACGTAATCCGAGGCTTTTGCAATGCATAAAGAAAAGCGCCCTTGACTATTTTGGCAATGGAACGAAATGCTTTCAGATCAACTACAGGCTTGATACACGTAGTTCGAAATTCATGCGGTAATCCTGAATCAAGAATAAGTTTAATGGACTTTCTTATATCGGCGGGATTGATGCCGGATGAAATAACCGGTGCATACCGATTGGGATCAGTCTTGATATCCATGGCCACATAGTCGACCAGCCCCTTATTGAGGAGGTCTGATATCAAGCCAGGAAAAGATCCATTGGTATCGATTTTGAGAAAGAACCCCCTTTTTTTAATTTCATAGCAAAGGCCCGGCAAGTCCGGATGAAGCGTAGGTTCACCCCCAGTGATCACGACACCCTCTATATACTTTTTCCGCTTCTCGAGAAACGAAAGTATTTCATTTAAAGTCGGTATCTTGTCCGAAGAAGTACTGTTATCGGGGTTCACAAGCTCAGGATTGTGGCAATACGGACAGTGAAAATTACAGCCCCTGGTAAAAATGACACTGCTTATAAACCCCGGATAATCAATAAAACTGTATTTTTCAAATCCACCAATTTTCATTTTAATCATATGTCTTAAGATGCAAGTTTATATGTTTTGCGGTTTTCAAATTCACGCTGTTTCCCATTATTCCATTGTTGAATTGGCCTGAGGTACCCAACCACTCTGGAGTATACTTCTGTTGGATGACCACATGCCGGACAGTTCTCGTGATTGCCACTAAAGTATCCGTGATTGGTGCATACACTGAAAGTTGGTGTAACCGTGAAATATGGCATACGGAAATTGGCAGTAATTTTGCGAACAAGATTTTTCGTGGCCTCAAAGTCGACAATCTGTTCCCCCAGAAAAGCATGAAAAACAGTTCCACCGGTATACTTGATCTGCAAATCGTCCTGAAGTTCAAGTGCCTCGAAAATATCATCCGTATAATTAACAGGTAACTGGCTTGAATTAGTGTAAAACGGATCTGCACCATTCATAAACTCACGCTCATTGGCACAAACAATTGTAGAATATTCTTTTTTATCCAGAAGCGCAAGACGATAGGCTGTTCCCTCACCGGGAGTTGCTTCAAGATTAAACATTTGTCCTGTTTCTACCTGCATCTCTTCCAAAAGCTGACGCAGATAATCTAGAACTTCAATGGCAAATTCATGCCCTTCAGGCGTTCCCACCCCTTTTCCGATAAAATTAAGACAGGCCTCGTTCATGCCGATGATACCTATGGTGGAAAAATGGTTAGCCCAATACGTGCCTGTTTTCTCCTTAATATCGCGCAAATAAAACCGGGAGTATGGGTAAAGACTCTGATCCGTAAAACGTTCAAGCACCTTACGCTTGGTAAGGAGACTGCTTTTTGCAATTTGAACTTGCAGCCCGAGACGATCGAAAAAATCCCCCTTGTCTTCGGATAAATATCCGATTCTGGGCAGATTGATGGTCACGACACCAATAGAACCGGTGAGCGGATTGGCTCCAAAAAGGCCTCCTCCCCGTTTCATCAATTCGCGGTTATCAAGGCGCAACCGGCAACACATCGAGCGGGCATCTTCAGGAGACATGTCTGAATTGACAAAATTAGAGAAATATGGAATCCCGTACTTGCCGGTCATTTTCCAGATATAGTCGTGATTGGGATCTTCCCAGTCAAACGCTGCTGTAATATTGTAGGTGGGAATGGGGAAGGTAAAAACCCGTCCCTTGGCATCTCCCTCCATCATAATTTCTGCAAACGCTCGGTTGAAGACATTCATCTCTTCCTGAAAATCATCATAGCAGACATCCTGATCTACTCCGCCAATGATAACCGGGGCATCCTTAAAAATCGAGGGAACATTGAGGTCCATGGTGATGTTGGTAAAAGGTGTCTGAAAACCAACACGGGTCGGAATATTGATATTGAAAACAAATTCCTGCAGGGCTTGCTT
>SLIE01000035.1 GCA_007135795.1 Desulfobacterales bacterium | reverse complement strand
GAGTCGCTATTTGTTGCATTCATCATTTTCTTCTGTTTCTTTTATACGGCAATCGTTTTCAATCCATCGGATGTTGCTGAAAACATGAAAAAGCACGGCGGTTACATACCGGGTATACGGCCAGGCAGAAGAACTGCGGATTATATTGACAGGGTGCTGACACGAATTACTTTGGCCGGTGCCATTTATGTCTCCGCGGTATGTGTATTGCCTTCCATACTTATGACGCAATTTGATGTTCCGTTCTACTTCGGTGGAACCGCACTTCTCATTGTGGTTGGTGTTTCAATACATACGGTTCAGCAGATTCAATCTCATTTGATCACCCGTAATTATGAAGGTTTTTTAAATACCGGACCGGGTAAGCGCAAAAAATAAGGATCGTAAGCCAGTTTCATATAAAAGATTTTTTTCGTAAATTGCTACAGGGAGACATGAATGACCAAGGAGGAGCCGATCAAGGTCCAGGGTAAAGTTCTTGAGACTTTGCCAAACGCCATGTTTAAGGTTGAACTTGAAAACAAACATCAGATACTGGCACATCTTTCTGGAAAGATGAGGATGCATTTCATCAAGATTTTGCCCGGTGATTCAGTTACTGTGGAACTGTCCCCATACGACCTTACCCGTGGGCGGATCACATACCGGTCGAAATAATCTGAATTCATGCCGGTTATCTGGCTGGTGTCTTATAGATAAAAGGGAGTTGAGATGAAAGTTAGAGCGTCCGTCAAAAAAATTTGCCGCAATTGCAAGATTATCAAAAGAAGGGGTACCGTCCGGGTAATCTGTATTAATAAACGCCATAAGCAGCGGCAGGGCTAAAAGGAGGCATGACAATTGGCAAGAATTTCAGGAGTTGATTTACCCAGAGGCAAACATATCGTTATTGGGCTGACCTATATTTACGGAATCGGCCATTCCGCTTCCCGGCAGATTCTATCCGGTCTGGGCATTAATGAAACAACACGGACGGATGATTTGTCCGAATCAGAAATAAATGAAATCCGTAAGGCCATCGACAATGACTACAAGGTCGAAGGTGAATTGCGTACGGAACTGTCCATGAACATTAAACGTTTAATGGATCTTGGTTGTTATCGTGGATTGCGTCACAGGAGGGGTCTGCCGGTACACGGTCAGAGGACCAGTACGAATGCGCGTACTCGGAAAGGCCCGCGGCGTACTGCTGTCAGGAAAAAGGGCGGCGTAAAGAAAAAGTAATAAAAACTGAATAAAGGCGATACCGATGGCAAAAAGAAAAACAGTCCGTACCAAAAAGAAAGTAAAAAAGAACATATTAAACGGCGTTGTACATATTCAGTCGTCGTTTAACAATACGGTTGTTACGATTACCGATCCCATGGGGAACGTCATATCATGGTCCACTGCGGGTATGAACGGGTTCAAGGGTTCACGTAAAAGTACGCCGTTTGCTGCCCAGCTTGCATCTGAAGATGCTGCTAAAAAAGCAAGAGAACATGGTCTTAGAAATGTTGAAGTATATGTGAAAGGTCCCGGACCTGGTCGGGAATCCGCAGTAAAGTCACTTCAGGCTTCGGGTTTAACCGTTACCATGATCAAGGATGTGACACCAGTGCCGCATAACGGGTGTAAACCGCCCAAGAGACGAAGGGTATAGCAACTCGGGCTGAATTTTGGCTCTGCGTCGTGCGACATGATTTTAAATGGTCTTTTCGGCAATAGAATCAGACAGTTTATCCAAAGTATCGCTTTTGATCAATCTGCACTGAACTGATAAAAGACATTTTGCAAAAATACATGTCCTTTTTTTTTAAAGGCTCAAATTTGATATTACGAGGGGGAAGACGTTGTCACGATATCGTGGATCTGTCTGCCGGCTATGCCGGCGCGAAAATTTAAAGTTATATCTTAAAGGGGATCGTTGCTACTCGGACAAGTGTGCCATTGACAGGCGGACTTATCCTCCGGGGCAGCATGGCCAGCGCCGCACGCGTGTGTCCGACTACGGTCTGCAGTTGCGCGAGAAACAAAAAGTAAAACGTCTCTACAGACTTGGTGAAAAACAGTTCAGACTGTTTTTTCACAGGGCTGACGCCGGAAAAGGGGTTACTGGTGTCGCACTGCTGGTTATGCTTGAAAGGCGCATGGATAATGTTGTTTACAGGTTCGGGTTCGCGAATTCCCGGGCACAATCCAGGCAGATGATCAAACATAGTCATTTTCTCGTAAACGGAGCAAAAGTCAACATACCGTCATATCAAATGAAAGTCGGCGATGTTATTGAAATTCGTGAAAAGAGCAAAAATGTTCAGGTGATTACCGATTCCGTGGAAGCTGTTGTTCGGCGAGGTATGCCGCAGTGGCTGGAACTCGATAAAGACAATCTGAAAGGAACAGTCAAGGCCATGCCGGTTCGTGAAGATATTACGATGCCGATACAGGAAAACCAGATTGTTGAGTTTTACTCCAAGTAATTGCCTGGTTGTGAAGTCTTTAAACAAGGTGGTGTTAAATCGTTATTGTTTTAAGACGGATCAGTTTCTTTCTTGGATCTCCTGAGATATCCGGAAATTATAGTCATTCGGATCTAGATTAAATACATTAAGGAGATTATGATGTCCTTGAATGAATTGACATATATGAACTGGCGGGAAATTATCAGTCCCGGTAAGGTTCAGATCGCCGGTCAAACGGAAACCTATGGCAAATTTGTATGGGAACCGCTTGAGAGGGGATATGGGATAACCATCGGAAATTCGCTTCGACGAATTATCCTGTCTTCACTTTATGGCGTAGCTATTGTGTCTGTAAAAATAAATAATGTGATGCATGAATACAGCACCGTTGAAGGTGTTCTCGAAGATGTGTCCGAGATAATACTAAACCTTAAAAAAGTCCGTCTCCGGATGGATACTGCTGATCCGAAAAGCATTGAAATCCGGACAAAAGGTGAGCAAGTCGTAACAGCTACCGATATAATCAGTCCTGATGGCCGGGTCGAGGTGTTGAATCCTGAACAGCATATTGCCACTGTTACTTCAGATATTGAACTGAACATGACGATGACGGTTGCTGCAGGCAAGGGATACAATCTGTCTGAGTCAAATAAAGATCCGGATGCACCTGTGGGTACGCTGACTATTGATTCTGTGTTTTCGCCTGTTCAAAGGGTCAGTTACCTGGTTGGAAATGCCCGTGTCGGGCAAAAAACAGATTATGACAAGTTGACCCTTGAAGTCTGGACAGACGGATCCGTTAAGCCGGAGAGTGCTGTCGCATATGCCGCAAAGATCCTTAAGGAGCAAATGAGCGCCTTTATTAATTTCGACGAGGATAAAGAACCCGTTCCTCTTGAACCTGATGAAGACGAATCCAAGCAGAAGTTTAATGAACATCTTTATTTGGATGTGGATGAACTCGAGTTGTCAGTTCGCAGCGCGAATTGCCTCAGGAATGCAAATATTCATACCATATATCAACTGGTTCAAAAGACTGAAGCAGAGATGCTCAAAACAAAAAATTTTGGTAGAAAATCATTGAACGAAATTAAGGAACTGTTATCGGAAATGGGTCTTTCGCTCGGGATGAAGCTCGAGGGTTTCGTTCCACCTGAAGAAGACCAGGAACAGGGAGAAAATTAGTCATGCGTCACAGAAAAAGCGGAATTAAACTCAATCGATCAAGCAGTCATCGCCATGCGATGTTTAGGAATATGGTCACATCTCTTTTTAAACACGATAGGATCAAGACCACTGATGTAAAGGCGAAAGAACTTCGCAAATGGGCTGACTATCTGGTGACACTGGCCAAGCGTGGCGACCTGCATGCCAGGCGGCAGGCGCTTTCCATTGTCCGTGAAAAAGATGTTGTTCATAAGCTCTTTGATCAGGCCCCAAAGCGATTTGCGGGTGTCAATGGTGGTTATACGCGTGTGGTCAAAATCGGATTTCGTCCGGGAGATGCCGCGCCTGTTTCTATAATTGAGTTAACCGGTCAGGCGCCTGAGCCTGAAGAAAAAAGCGAAGAAAAATCAGCAAGTGAGAAATAACAAACAGGAATCGATATTGCCCTACCTGTTGTACTTTAAAATCAAGCTCCGCCTGAAGTGCCTTATGGCTCTCAGGTGGAGTTTTTTTTGATAATCCAAAAACATAGTCCCACCATTAATTCACTCTGAGGGTCGGCTTGACCTTTACGACACTTCCTTTTACAATTATCCGAACCGCACCATGTTGTTCCGTATTGAATACGTTGTATCCCCGATGAGTATATCGCTCGAGTACCTGTTGTGCCGGAAACCCATATCTTTGCCTGTTTGCACTTATTATAATGGTTTCCGGTTCTACGGCATCCAGGAATATTTGGGTTGATGAGGTGTTGCTCCCGTGATGGGGTGACAGTAAAAACGTTGAATGCAAAAGAGGTCCCACCAATTCAACCAGTTCAGTTTCAGCTGCAGATTCTATATCACCGGGGAAGAGAAATGAGGTTTCTTCGTAGCTCAATTGCAATACAATGGAACCATTGTTCAGATTGGATGGGGCGAGTGCGGGTATCTGGCTGGCGGCAGGATAATGTACCAGCAGGTCAGCACCGTTAATTTTCTTTTCCCTCTGCAGCTCTGAAAACATGGGATGGTGTATGCCTCTGTTTTCGATTATTTCTAAAAATTTCTTATAATTATTCGTATTCGCAGGGTAGTGGGTGCTTATGACTTTTCCGACTTTGAAATTTTCAAGAACATAAAGCAGGCCATTTAAATGGTCTGCGTGGGGATGGGAAAGTACCACCTTATCAACCGTTCTGATCTTGTTCCTCCAGAGGTAAGGCGCAATTATCAATTCTCCAACGTCGAAGCCCGCGTTGTCGCTGAATCCCCCTCCGTCTATGAGCATGGTCTTCCCGCCGGGGATTTGGATCAGCGCAGCATTTCCCTGACCCACGTCGAGAAAAGTCACTGTCATATCTGAGTGAAGGAACCTTCTATGAACCCAGTAGGAGATATCACATACAAGTACTATTATTGCAATTGCGGCGATCATTTTGGTAGCGGACCTTTGACGTTCAGAAAAGTGGTGCGCACCGTTTTTGCTCGATCTTGTTTCGGGGGGCGCTGATTTATTTCTCGAAACCAGAAATAATATTGGCGTTGCGACTAAAAGTACATAGATACAAATCAGTTCGATAATCGATGGGGTTATGACCCTGAAACTGCCATAAGGAATCATTGAGATCGCTTTGATGATGGAGATGGCGATATTTAAAAGGGTATCTGCGATTGTAAAGCCAAATAGCGAAAGAGGCGTTGCGAGCGGATATAGTAAAACGGAAATAAGTCCGAGTGGGACTACGATAAATCCGATCAGCGGGACGAGTATCAGATTGGCAAGAAGTCCGAGAAAGGTCACATGGTTAAAATAATAGGCAATTATCGGCATGGTGCCAATAATTGCAAATACGGATACACAGACAAAACCCTTTAGAATTCGGAGAAACCGTTTCCATAATGATTCTGCAACTGTTTCTGGCGCAGGCGGAAACAGATAAAGACCGATGAAAATAGCGCTTACTGCTGTAAAGGATAATTGAAATGAAATATCAAATAGGGATTGAGGTGAAATGGCCAGAATTCCAAGGGCTGCCGCCGCAAGTGAATTCATCGGATTGTGGCGCCGTTCGAGGACGAAAGCAAAAAGAAAAATACTGATCATGATAACGGCTCTTTGCGTCGATGGAGACATGCCCGCAAGCATGCCGTATCCCAGAACGAACCAGACGGAGAGAAACGCGGCGCCTTTTTTCACCATTGCGTGTCTTGACAGATAGGTATTGCGGCCAAGAGCGGTTGAAAACAGAAAAAATGAGACCGTGGCGACGATCCCGACATGAAGGCCTGATATCGCAAGCAGATGGCTAACCCCGGCCCGACTGAAAGCTTCCCTCAGCTCAGGAGAAATCAGTTCACGGTTACCGATTAACAAGGCGGAGAGTATGGCTCTCGACTCACCTTGGCTCACGAATGCGATCGCTTGATCGATTTCCATGCGCAGTGTGGCAACACTCGGGAAAATGCTCTCTTGAGCCTCTAAGGGCTCAATAGTGATGCGGTCACCATTGTCCCAGGCCGTCCCCCATATGTTTCGATAAGCCATGTACTGTCTGTAGTTAAATCCTCCTGGATTATTGAAGTTTCGAATTGAACGAACAGCTCTGTTCGTTGTAATCCGATAACCGGGCAAAATTTCCGGAGAAGTCCCGTAAACAGTTAGCTGAATCTTACCGGGTAGTCGAATGGGGCTGTTTGATTCAGTATCTTCGTAGACGTTTAAATCAGTCAGGATAAATCTGGTTCTAAACCCCATTTTAACAGGGACCTGATCGACTTTTCCCGAAATTTTATGAGGTTGCTGATCGAGGTAAGGGAGAACTTTACCCGGCGGGAAAGCAGGATAGACTTGTGAAGATATGACAAGCCAGCCAAGCATGAAGAAGAGTATAAGTGGTGCAAACACGGTGGGACGGTTCGTCGTCACTCCTGTTCTGATCAACCATGCCAGGCAGGTAAAAACAATTATCCATGCAAGAATGCTGAAATGAGGGATATAGAATAAATAGCGCCCTGTTAAAATACCGCTCATAAAAAAGAAGAGAAGCACTATGACAGGTCGGTGGTAATGCGTTTCGACGTTTTTAATTTCGCTTATGCTGGAGGCATTTCGATGCATTTCTATAATTTTGGAATCCGGGTCCGGCAGGATAGGTTTACACCACGAATTAATTCATCGTCTCTGCCTTTACCCGGACAAAAAGGTTGAAGCATTCGCTGCAAGTAATCTCAAAAAAATCGTACCGTTTAATGAGTTCATCATTTATTGCATGCGGATTATACCGAAGGTTGGACGGAAGTTACGGAAAGTTTACTCCACAGGAACCCGCTTGATGATCGCGCCTAGTGAGGCAAATTTCTTTTCCATTGATTCATATCCCCGATCAAGATGATATATGCGGGAAATGCGGGTGGTATTTTCGGCAACCAGACCGGCCAGTACAAGCGATGCGCTGGCCCTGAGGTCAGTTGCCATTACAGGGGCCCCGGAGAGTATCGGGACGCCCTTGACCATTGCCTGGTTCCCGGAAATAGTGATATCGGCGCCCATCCGCTGCAGTTCACTGACATGTATAAAACGGTTTTCAAAAACGGATTCCGAAATAACGCTCAGTCCCCCTGCAACAGCCATAAGCACCATGAATTGCGCCTGCATGTCTGTGGGAAACCCCGGGTAAGGAAGGGTCTTTATATCAACACTCTTGATTTTGTCGGATCCCTCGACCGTAATGCCGAAGTCATCGCAAAAAACGTTTGCCCCTGTTGCTTGCAGCTTGTGGATAACAGGTTTGAGATGCATGGGATCAACTCCTGTGAGACGGATGTTGCCGCCGGTAAGGGCTGCCGCTACCATGTATGTGCCCGCCTCTATTCGATCACCGATTATTTTCGCGGTCACAGGGTGAAGATTGTCCACGCCGTGAATTGTGATAACTGAATTTCCGGCATCGATGACTTCCGCACCCATCTCATTTAGCATCTGGGCAAGCGCAATGATCTCAGGTTCCCGGGCAGCGTTACGAATGGTGGTTGTACCTTTTGCCATTACCGCCGCCATCATGATATTTTCGGTGCCCGTAACGGTAGGAAAATCGAAGAATATATCAGCACCTTTCAATCTGTCCGCATGTGCTTCGACATAACCATGCTCAAGTTTGATTTTCGCTCCCAGTTTTTCAAGACCTTCGAGGTGCATGTTGATGGGACGCGCACCTATGGCACAACCGCCGGGTAGGGAAACCCTTGCACGTTTCAGACGTGCAACAAGAGGACCGAGTACCAATACAGATGCTCGCATTTTACGGACAAGATCGTAGGAGGCTTCATAATGCGTGAGTCCGGTGGTATCGATTCTGGCGGTATTGTCTGAAAATTCCGCCTTTGATCCAAGATCGACCAATAGATGACATATGGTTTCAATGTCCTTTAAATCAGGAACATTGTTAAAGACAAATTCTCCACCAGTAAGGATCGTTGCAGCAATCATCGGCAGCGCGGCATTCTTGGCGCCGCTTACGGATACATCTCCGTTTAGTCTCCGTCCGCCTATGATCTGTATTTCATCCACGAGT
>SLIE01000037.1 GCA_007135795.1 Desulfobacterales bacterium | reverse complement strand
GAAAAACGAAGCCTGTCGCTGATGCGTTCCGTAATGTGAGACCCTTCGGTTTCGTGATCGTAAAAATGAATTTTTTCCTTTTCATCGACACTGCGAACGACTGGTTTGCCGACATCGTGAAAAAGAGCCGCATGTTTTATCAGTGGATAGCCGGGTATGTTTGAGACCAGTTCCTGGTTGTCATAATGATCCGACAACCGGGGGGTATTGCGGTTGAGCAAATTCTCAAGCGAACGATAGGTTACAAGGGAGTGGTCAAACACGTCAAGCGTATGGTGTTCATTTTGAACGCAATGTTTCAATGGTTTCAATTCAGGAAAAAGCGCTCTCAGCAATCCCGCTTCTTCGAGTTTCAACAAATGTTCAAAGCTGTCGGAAGTGGCAAGCAGCTTGATCCATTCCTCCCGGATGCGCTCTCCGGCGACGTTTTTAATGTCAGAAGCATTTTTGCGTATTTCTTTGAGGGTTCCGGCCGAGATCCCGAATTTCAAAATCGCGGCAATTCGATATGCCCGAAGCATTCTGATTGGATCGCGTTGAAATGCCATGGGCGATACCATTCGGACAATCCCTGCATTCAAATCGGATTTTCCGTTCAGGGGATCGATGATCTTTTTTTCGTATACGTCAAAAGCCATTGCATTAATGGTGAAATCACGGCACTCAAGATCTTTTTCGATCCGACGGTCCTTTACGGGAGAGATGTCAATGGTTTTGTCGTTAGATACGACCCGGTGTATCATCTTTTCATCTTTTCCGATTTGAATAACCCGGCTTCCTACTCTTGCACCAATCTCTTTGGCCACTGCTCCGGCATCCCCGATGACGGCAATATCGTAATCCTTCGGCGTAAGTCCAAGCATTGCGTCCCGCACACTTCCGCCTACGATAAAAACACCTTTGTGCATCGGAATAAAATTTAGGTTGAAATTATACATTTTTTTCAGTAAGGGTACTTTTTTAGTTAAAAAGCTTACAGCGGTTTTCCAGATTTATAGTCGGCTACATACTCCCAGACCAAAATCAGGATTTTCGTCATTTCCTTTAATTACTCCTTTTATCATGCCCAGGGATTAAGAAGAAAGGCCATAATCTCATCGTTTAGTTTTCTACCGGGTATCATGTCAGGTATATCGGGTTCGCATCAAACTCCGATTTTGCCTCAATCCGGAGGGCGGCGTTAATTCGCGTAAATGCTTCGAGGAACAAAGACCGCGTTAACCAAGACAATGTTTTCGTGCACCATTAAGACTGCCTGTTGAGATTCAAATATTCCCGTACTCAAGACCCTGTCGTTTGCCTTTGGTGACCATCGGAATGATTAAACATAAAGATGACAATCAAAAATGTAAAGGCAGAAGACCTGCCAGAGTTGCCGTAACCGGAGGGATTGGTTCGGGGAAAACGCTTGTTTGCCAGCATCTTCAGAAAAAAGGCATTGTCGTGATAAGCGCCGACGAACTCTCTCGGTTGGCGGTAGCTCCCGGCACCAGGGCCTACAAAAAAATTTTCGATCACTTTGGAGAACGGGTGATTCTTCCAGATAAATCCATAAATCGACAGAAACTCAGGCGCATCATCAGTTCTTCACCGGAAGCAAAAAAAACGCTTGAGAGTTTTATCCACCCGGAAGTGTTTCGGCAAATGGCAGAGAGAGTTGAACTCGCCGCACAAAACGGTGAAGATCTTGTGGTCGTGGAGGTGCCGCTTTTGTTTGAATCCGGTTTTGATGCGTGGTTTGACGTCGTGGTTATGGTGAGCGTGGACAGGGAGCGGCGAATCGCAAGGATAATGACCCGGGATGAGATTTCCCGGGAAGACGCAGAATCAATGATGAAAATACAAATGTCTGAAGGCGAAAAACGCAGACGTGCTGATTTTGTGATCGACAATAACAATACAAAAGAACAAACCCTGTCATCGGTTGATCGGTTATATGATCACTTGATGCAAATATCAGAAAAAAGGGATGAAAAGAGTTGACATACAGATATTTGGGTCATAATATTATAGAAAAAACCTACCTGCCCAAATAAGGTTTAGTTGCGCTTGTTTCCTGCTTGCACTTATAAATATCATGTATTCAAGCCTCATAACACCTGATTGAATAATAAATTAATTGCTTTTACATTTTTTCCTGTCAAGCGTTGAATCTTATACGACCTGCAAAAATATGTGCCAGTTATTAATATACTGATTGAAACCACTGAACGATTATACCCAAGCACATAACAATTATACCCAAGCATATATACAGACTATTGTAATGAATTACGACTGCCAGAAATACGTTGAATTGGAGAAGTTTTCTTAATGAATATTGATGATTTGAAAAACAAAAAAATCAGTGAGTTGACCCGGATGGCGAAAAAGTTCGACATTGAAAATGTCGGGCGGATGCGCAAGCAGGAATTGATTTTCTCCCTGCTTCAGGCTCACATTGAAAAAAACGGGTTTATTTACGGCGAAGGAACGCTTGAGATTCTGCCGGACGGATTCGGGTTTCTGAGATCCCCGGATTGTAACTATCTGCCGGGTCCGGATGATATTTACGTGTCCCCTTCCCAGATACGGCGGTTTAACCTTAAAACGGGAGATACGGTTTCCGGACAGATACGTCAACCAAAGGAATCCGAGCGTTATTTCGCGCTATTGAAGGTAGAAGCCATTAATTTCGAGGAACCGGAGGTGGCCAGGGACAAGATCCTGTTCGATAACCTGACGCCCTTGTTTCCGGAAAAGAAAATCCGGCTGGAATGGGATAAAGACGAATTTTCCACCCGCATCATGGACATGATGACACCCATTGGTTTTGGCCAGCGCGGTCTCATCGTCTCTCCCCCCCGAACCGGTAAAACCATCCTTTTAAAAAATATCGCAAACAGTATGATCGGCAATCATAAAAACATTGTACCATTTGTGGTGTTGATCGATGAGCGTCCGGAAGAAGTCACCGACATGCAGCGTTCGGTTCGTGCCGAAGTCGTCAGCTCGACCTTTGATGAACCGGCTGAAAGACATGTGCAGGTCGCTGAAATGGTGATTGAAAAAGCCAAGCGACTGGTTGAACACAAGAAACATGTGATTATATTGTTGGACAGCATCACCCGGCTGGCGCGTGCGTACAATGCAACGGTTCCGTCTTCGGGTAAACTCCTCTCGGGTGGCGTGGATTCCAATGCGCTTCACAGGCCGAAACGGTTTTTCGGTGCGGCCCGAAATATCGAGGAGGGCGGCAGTCTCACAATTATTGCAACAGCGCTTATCGATACCGGTAGTCGTATGGATGAAGTTATTTTCGAAGAGTTCAAGGGTACGGGCAACATGGAGCTGCATCTTGACAGAAAGCTTTCAGACCGGCGTGTTTATCCCTCAATTGATATCAACAGGTCCGGTACCCGTAAGGAAGAACTACTGCTTGACGCGGAGACACTCAATCGCGTATGGATACTTCGAAAACTTCTTGCCCCTCTAAATCCTGTTGACAGTATGGATTTTTTACTTGATAAGATGAGAGGCACGAAAACCAATCAGGAATTTATGGATTCAATGAATTCTTGAACCATTGGAATCAATTGAGACAAAGCTTCCAAACAGGGGGCGTCTTCAATTTTATATATGTATGTCATATGTCTCTTTTATATGTCATATATCTCTGAAAATTTTAATTGACGATCTGTCAAATCTGAATGAAAGGTGTTCAATATGAAAAAAGATATCCATCCCAAATATGGTGAAACCACGGCCAGGTGCGCCTGCGGCAACGAAATTACCGTCGGCTCCACAAAGACGAATATCAGTGTTGAAATCTGCTCCAGTTGTCACCCCTTTTACACGGGGAAACAAAAACTGGTCGATTCTGCCGGCCGCATTGAGCGGTTCAATCGAAAATACGGGAAATATCAGGATCAGGTAAAGAAATAGGGCTGGCTTTACACCTAAATTAAAGCTTCCAACAATCCGGCTGTCGGCACTGCATTTGTAATGAATGTGCCGGGGCCGGATATTTTATTCATTCGTTTCCAACCGGAGTGCGAAAATTTTCTCAAGTCAGGGGTTCTAATAAGGGCGTGGGAAGTTTTCAAAGCATATCCGGAGGTACTTTCATTAACAGGCACTATTTAAATGGCATCGTTTCAACGGCTGGAAAGTTTTGAACAAAGGTACCTCGAGCTGGAACAGCTTTTAAGCGATCCGTCCGTTGTTTCCGACAGGACGTTGTATACGAAATACGTCCGGGAGCACTCGGAACTCGGGAAGATTGTAAACACGTACCGGGAGTACCGGCAAGTATTGCAGGAACTTCAGGAGAGTCGGGAACTTCTGTCCGATAGTGATCATGAAATCAAGGAGCTTGCGCGCCGGGAGATTGAAGCACTCTCCGGCCAGAAAAGTGCACTCGAGGATCAGCTTCAGAAACTGCTTATCCCCAAGGACCCTAACGATGACAAACACGTCATTCTTGAAATCCGGGCCGGCACCGGCGGGGAAGAAGCATCGTTGTTTGCGGGAGATCTTTTCCGCATGTACACCCGGTATGCGGAAAACAGAGGGTGGAAAGTGGAAATCATGACCGGGAGCTGGACCGACTCCGGCGGCTTCAAGGAAGTCATCGCCATGGTCAAGGGCGATGGTGCCTATAGTTACCTGAAGTATGAAAGCGGTACCCACCGTGTGCAACGGGTTCCGACAACGGAAACCCAGGGACGTATCCACACCTCAGCGGTTACGGTGGCTGTTTTGCCCGAAGCCGAAGAAGTAGAGGTGGATCTCGACATCGGTGATATCAAGGTGGATGTGTTTCGATCCTCAGGCCCGGGCGGACAATCAGTTAACACCACAGATTCAGCGGTCCGTCTTACTCATCTTCCCACGGGGCTTGTGGTCATTTGCCAGGATGAAAAATCCCAGCACAAAAACAAGGCCAAGGCGCTCAAGGTTTTACGGGCAAGGCTGTATGACATGCAATTACGGGAACAAAACGAGCGGATCTCCCTGGATCGAAAAACCCAGATCGGCAGTGGTGACAGAAGCGAAAGAATAAGAACATACAACTTTCCCCAGGGCCGGATTACCGATCACCGGATCGGGTTGACCATCTACAGGCTCGAACAGGTGCTGGCTGGGGATCTCACTGAAATAATCAATGAGCTTGCCGCCTGGTACCAGGCCCAGGCCTTGGAAAATGTTGAATCGGATCTTGAAGAAAGAACCCCAGTGGACCATTCTTGAGGTCCTTAAATGGACCACCGAGTATTTTTCCGTCAATGGGATCGACAGTCCCCGGTTGACCGCTGAAATCCTGCTCTCCGAAGTCCTCGGGATCGAGAGAATCGGTCTGTATGTCCGGTTTGATCAACCGCTGAGCGAGGATGAGCGAACACGCTTCAAGGCACTGGTCAAACGGCGACTTCTCCGGGAACCCGTGGCCTATATCCTGGGCAGGAAGGATTTCTGGAAAATCGAACTCGACCTGACCCCGGACGTCCTGATACCACGACCGGAAACGGAAATTCTGGTGGAACGGGCTATTGAAGCGGTTGATGAAATGATGTCGGAGAACCGAAAAACACCGTTTCGGGCAATTGACATGGGAACCGGTTCCGGTGCAATCGCCATAAGCCTTGCCCATTGTCGACCGGGGCTATTATATTATGCTTCCGATTTGTCATACGCAGCACTGCGTGTGGCAGTTCACAACGCCGCTTTAAACAAGGTGAAAGATCGTATATCGTTTTTTGCCTCAAACTGGTTTGAATCCATTGCCAGGTCTTGTTCCTTTGATATGATTTTGTCGAATCCACCCTATATTTCATCTGCCGAAGTGACAAAGCTCGCCCCAGAAATTTTAAATCATGAACCGCTGATGGCGCTTGACGGGGATGTCGATGGGTTGCGTGATATCTTCCGATTGATAGAAGAAGCGCCGGCTTTTCTGGCACCGGGCGGCTTTTTGATGATGGAAATTGGGTGTGATCAGAAGGCGGCCGTTGAACAAAAGGTTGAAAAACAACCGGAATATGCGGAAGTTTCATTCCGGAAAGATTATGGTGGTCATCATCGTGTTGCCGTAATAAAAAAAAATGATTTATCCCACTAGAACATGCTTGTCGTTATGGCCTTCTTTAAGTGAATCGTGCCTGCTTGCAAGGCGCCGATAACGGCGACCGGAGCGTAACAAGCCGATTTAAATATGTTGCTACAAATTTAATTTTTTGCTATTGTAAAACGATTTAGTAAATTCATCTCACACGCTTTTTGACCGGTTGCCGGGTGCTTTTTTAAAGTGGTCAACCGGAACGACGAAAGCGGAGGTAAAAACCCAACAAGGAGTAGTAAAATGGCTTATGTAACAATGAAGGAAATGCTTGAGGCCGGTGTGCATTTTGGCCACCAGACGAGAAAATGGAACCCGAAGATGAAAAAATACATCTTTGGCGCCCGAAACGGCATTTATATCATCGATTTGCAGCAAACCGTCCGGATGTTCAGGGATGGTTACGACTTTATTCAGAAAACGGTTGCCAGCGGCAAATCCGTATTGTTCGTGGGTACGAAAAAACAGGCCCGGGAATCGATATATGAAGAAGCGAACCGATGCGAGATGTTTTATGTTCATAACCGATGGGTCGGCGGGATGCTGACGAACTTTCCGACCATTCGTAAAAGCATTGAACGACTCAATTATCTCAATACCATTGAAAATGACGGCACGATCAACATGTATCCCAAAAAAGAACGAATTGGCATGTTGAAGGAAAGGGAAAAACTGGACAGCACATTGGGCGGCATCCGGGCGATGAAAGACCTCCCCGGGGCACTTTTTGTTGTCGATCCCAAGAAAGAAGCCATTGCCGTCAAGGAAGGAATCAGGTTGGGGATACCGGTTGTAGCGGTTGTTGACACCAATTGTGATCCTGATTTGATAGATTATGTCATCCCTGGTAATGACGATGCGATCCGTTCCATTCGACTGTTGGTCTCTAAAATGGCCGATGCCTGTGCAGAAGGAGCCGAACGTCTTGCTGAAAAGCAGCAAGCGGACTCAGATAAGGAAATGGATGCGAAATCCGCGAAGCATGCCGAGGGTAAAAAAGAGCGGCATGTGGTGAAAGAAGATGAAAAAGGCCCGGTCGTGGAAGTTATTCGCAAGGCTGTTTCCGGTGAACCCAGCGAACAGTCAACTGTTGAAACCAGTGAAGAAGATGTAAATACAGGAGAATAAAATGGTTAGCGTAAGTGCAGAGATGGTTAAAAAACTTCGGGATCGTTCCGGAGCAGGTATTATGGACTGCAAGGAAGCCTTGACGGAATGCGTTGGCGATCTTGAAAAAGCAGCCGATTATCTAAGAAAAAAAGGACTGGCAACGGCCAAAAAAAGAGCCGGCAGGGTTGTCGGTGAAGGCGTTATCCAGTCTTATATTCACATGGGCGGCAAAATCGGGGTTCTCGTTGAAGTCAATTGCGAGACGGATTTTGTGGCTAAAACTGATGAATTTAAAGAATTTGCAAGAAACATTGCAATGCATATTGCCGCGGCAAACCCGCTGGGTGTGTTGCCTGAAGATATTCCCGAAGCTCTCCTGGAGAGGGAAAAACTGATTTACCGGGATCAGGCGCTTGAAGCCGGAAAGCCCGAAAACATGATTGAAAAGATCGTTGAGGGCAAGGTGAACAAATTCTATAAAGAATCCTGCCTCATGAATCAATTGTACATCCGGGATACCAATCTGACCATTTCGGATGTGCTTAATGAAACGATCGCTAAAACCGGTGAAAAAATAACCATTCATCGCTTTGCCCGCTTTCAGATCGGCGAAGACGTATAACCGAGTAAAACACAGCGAGGCGATCAATCGTGGAAGAACCGAAATTCCGGCGCGTACTTTTGAAGCTCAGTGGAGAGGCGTTAATGGGGGAATCCAAATATGGAATAGACCCGGAAACCCTTTCCTATGTGGCCAACGAAGTAAAGGCCGTTGTCGATCTCGGGGTGGAGACTGCCCTGGTGCTTGGTGGTGGTAATATTTTTCGAGGGATGGCCGCCAGTTCCAAAGGTATGGACAGAGCATCGGCGGATTATATTGGCATGCTTGCCACTGTCATGAACAGCCTGGCGCTTCAGGGCGCTTTGGAAAAGCTCGAGATTCCGACGAGGGTGCTTTCGGCGATTTCCATTCACCAGGTTTCTGAACCGTATATTCGCAGAAGGGCGATCCGCCATCTTGAAAAAGGGCGGGTCGTCATTTTTG
>SLIE01000404.1 GCA_007135795.1 Desulfobacterales bacterium | reverse complement strand
TTTTTGTCGGGCTGATCAGGATTATTTTTTTTTTGAATTAATACAACATTTTGTCCATAGGTAACGGCATTTTTAAGGAATTTTTTTAAAAAATCCCGGGCTGAAATTTGCTTTTTGAATTTTATACCCAGTATTCTTGCCGCCCATGAAATCGAAAGGGACAGGGGGATCAGGATGTCCGCATTGCGCAGTAATTTGAACAAGGAAGAAAGGGCGTCGTCGTGATCTGCGGAATCACGCAAATACATGATGGTTTCCGCAGTAACCGCAACGGCCAGGCGAGGCCGGCCGTCTTCGTCGTAGGAACGGGGCATGGAAAACAAATGGGAAAGGGTCTCTTCCAAATCCAGATTGTCAACCGGAACCCCTAGTATCACTATTGAGTCATTGTTCATTGGCATAAAGGTGTCATAAATTTTAAGCGGGTGCAATTTTTCCCATGGGTTTTGTCGCGGAAGTAGCTGACCTCGTCCACTGTTTGCCCAATAATGAAACAGCCCAGGCCATTGTCCCGGCTGCCGTCAAAAACAGGTACCGGAACATCTGCCGGATCGAAATTTTCTCCGCAATCCTGGAATTCAAACTCCAGGTGACCGGCAAAGGCCCTTGCAATAATTGTTATCGGCATGCCGGTTCTATGGTGACATGCATGTTTTATAATATTTGAAATAACCTCCACCGCAGCCACTTCGATTCCGGCAATCCGATCCTCGTCTCCCATACCCGGTGCAGAAGAGCAGAATTCCACAACAAATGCACGAACGACCTTGATTTCCTGGAGATCACTGTTGATCTCAAGCTTGCCGGAGCGTAAAGCGGGGGTTTGAGTCGTATCACCGGTAATACGAACCGCCACGCAGGTAAAATCGTCCTGAAAAATATCGGTCGTGGTGAATTCGGTAACTTTTCTCATTATCCCGGCTGTCAGTTGTTCCGCTGAATCATGGCCATGTGTTTCAATGAAGTGTACCAACCTGCATTCATCGAATAATTCGCCGTCGGGGTTCTTCGCTTCGGTCACGCCGTCGGAGTAAAATAAAAACAGGTCCCCGGGGTGAAAATCGGTCTGGAACTGTACAAAATCTCTGGTCTCCGGAAATCCCAATGGCATGTTTGCGCCACGGAGCAGATTGACACTTTTTTGGGTTTGCCGGTAGTGAATGGTGCGAACATGTCCGCAATCGACAAATGTGAAATTGTTTTTATCCAGATCGAAACGCCCGTAGCACAGGGTGACAAAGGTCTCGAACCGTTCCATCTGTGTTATCATCCGGTTGTGGACGGCTGCCACGAGGTGGGCCGGTTCAGGGGGCGTTTTTGATGGGGAGGAAATTGCCGCATGGTTCAAAACCTGCAGGAAGGTGGTTTTAAGTGCGGCGCCCATGAACGAGGCCATAATTCCTTTACCCATTACATCGGCTACCACAAGATCCAGAACACGCGGGCTTTGGTGAAAAAAATCAATAAAATCCCCGTCTATTTGCTGGGAGGGGATGGCGACGTGGGCAATATCGAGACCTTCGATGTCGTCCGGCGGTTGGCCCAAAAGCAGGGATTGTTGTATTTGCGAGGCAACGAATAGCTGGTATTGCCGCTCATGTTCAAGCTTTTGTTCGGTCTCCCGGAGGCGTTTCGACTGGGTGAACGAATTGACGGCTTTTTCCACAAGGGCGATGAGCTGTCTGGAATTGAATGGCTTGGTTACATAATCGAGAGCGCCTTGTTTCATGGCTTCAACCGCATTGGCGATGTTTTCACTAGCAGTGAGCATGATAGGAGATAGATCGGGGAAGTGTTTCCGGATATGGCGAAGGCATTCCATTCCGTCGACATCCGGCATTTTGAGATCTATGACCGCGGCGGATATGTTATCCGATAATCTGTTTATGGCTTCCCGGCCGTTTTTCGCGGAAACGACATCAAAGCCGGACTGGCTCAGTTTCGTCCGTAGAAGCAGCCGGGTTCCGGCATCGTCGTCAGCAATCAAGACCCGTATGGTCTCGTGGCAGTTTTCGGATACGGATTGAAAAGGTCCAGCATCTGGATTTGTTACGTTTTTCATGATCTCTTTTTATCTTTCGGGGTCGCCTTTGTCAATCTTTCATGTTTTTTGGCTCACCGCCCGGAAGTCCCAACTCCCTGGCCCGAAGAACACGACGCAGAAGCTTGCCGCTAATCGTTCTTGGAAGGGATTCAATAAATTGTACTTCCTCGACAATCAGATCTGCGGTCAGGTTCCCCTTGAGGAAGGCTTTTATTTCGTAAACCAGACGTGTTGACGGGATATAGCCGTTGCTGGGGGTAATGAAGGCTTTCAGGTATGAAACGGAAGTCCCTGGTTCTGTCCCTTTGGCGATCACTGCGGCTTCGGCCACTGCCGGGTGCAGGCACAACAGTTGTTCGATTTCAAAAGGACCGATCAGCTTATTGTCGCCTGCTTTGAGCAGGTCGTCATTTCTTCCGTGGTGATAAAAAAAACCCTCTTCATCCCGAAGCGCGATATCACCGGTCAAAAACCAGCCATCATCTGAAAAATAGGAGGCGTAGCGGTTCGGTTCGTTGAATATACCAATCATCATTCCTGGCCATCCGGGTTTGAGCGCAATCTCGCCGATTGACATTGGCGGCAAAGCATCACCGTTTTCATCCAGGATGACGGCATCCATACCCGGCAGCAGGCGTCCCATGGATCCGGGTTTGATGTCTTCACCGGGAATGTTTGCAATACAGATGACGCCTGTTTCCGTCATCCACCAGATATCGTGGGGGGTGATGCCGATCTGTTTGCGGCACCAGTAAATCAGATCCGGAACAAGAGGGGCACCCACAGTGACAATATGCAAAAGGGACGCAAGGTCGTAGCGGTTCGGGAGATCGTTCCCTGCCGCCATCATGTTCGCAAGAACGCGCGGGGTGGTGTACCAGACGGAGACCTTGTTTTTTTCAAGTATATGATACCAGTTTGCCGCGGAAAACCCGTCCCCGACAACGAGGCTTGTAATCCCGCAAAGCCATGGTGCGTATGCCCCGTAAACGGTTCCGGTCACCCAGGCCGGATCTGCATCGGTCCAGAGGATGGTGTCGGGTTTTATGTCGAGGACCCATTTCGTGGTTTCATAAATCCCGGTCAAATCCCCGTGGCAGTGCAAAATCCCTTTTGGCGGCCTTGTCGAGCCGGATGTAAAGATCAGGTAAAGGGGAGTTTCTTTTGGAAAAAAAGAGATAATCTCTTCTGGCGGCGCTTTGGAGGCAATATCCCCGGCAATCACTTCATTTCTGAAGATCCCGGGTGCCGGGCCCTTCTGAAGAAACACGACGCCAAGCTCGCTTGCGGCGTTAAAGGCCAGTTTTTCAACAAGATCAGGTGTGGTCAAAACGCCTTTCGGGTTGATGCCCGCAAGGCGGATTTCAACTTCATAGATCGTGGAAGTTGAAAAAACGGGGCAGAAGATTACGCCCAGCCGGGCGCATGCTGCCATGGCAAAGTAGGTTTCCGGGCATGCCGGCATGTAAACCATCAGCCGATCGCCTTTTGTAAACCCGTAATTCTTGAGCATACCGGCCCATTGGCAGGAGATATCGTTGAGTTGCCGGTAGGTCCATGACTCCCTGCAATATTTCGTTTCGAAAACAAGGGCCGGGTGGTCGCATCGCTTCGGGTCCTTTGCCCACCGATCTATGGAAGAAGCGATGATGTTGCCCTGGTTGTCTCCTCCAGGGGAAAAAAACGTCTCGACATCCGACCATGCAAACGAAGCCCTGGTATTTTTATAATCCGATAAATTTGCCGTATCCGGGTTTTGTGCGGGAATTCTTGCTTTTATCATGTTAAATAATCCCGTATGGCTTGTGTGTGGTCGCTACTGTGTTGATTATCGCCAGTGCGCTTTCGCTGATTGGTTCCAAATAGCTTGCGGACGTGTCGTTTTCTGTCAGTGCCGTTAAAACCGAGTGAACGGATTGCTTCAGGGATCGGGGGTCATAACCGCCCTCGAGCGCGAAAAAAAACGGTGGGAGTGGTTTTCCCGCGCGGATGTAAAAATCGATGATCATCTGGGTGATTCGTCCATAAACGTGTTCCGTAAAAGCGGACTTCCCGATCGGATCGCTACTATGGGCGTCGAACCCGGCGGCCACCATGATCAACTGGGGGGTGTACCCTGCCAGTACCGGTAAAAGCGTGTTTTGGTAAATATGAATCATGTCACTGTCGGCCAATTCACGATCCAGGGGGATGTTCATTGTGTACCCAAGGCCCGGACCCGTGCCGGTCTCTTCGACAAATCCGGAGTAAGGGTATAATTCCGTATCATGGGTGGAAAAATAATATACGTTGTTTTGATCGTAGAATAGGTCGTTAATGCCGTTGCCGTGGTGGATGTCCCAGTCGATCACCACGATGCGATTCAGGTCGTAAGTTTTCATGGCATAGCGGGCGGCAATGGCGATGTTGTTGAATATGCAGAACCCGCCGGCCTTGTTTGAAAGCGCATGGTGTCCAGGCGGCCGTACAAGCGCAAAGAAGCTGTCAACAGTTTTTTCCATGAGCAGGTCGATCCCCTGCAGGCATGCCCCGACTGCAAGCCAGGCCGCCATGTAACTTCGTGCGCTGACCTGGGTGTCCGGTGCCATGCTGGTTATGCGATGTTCCGCTGTTTTTAGTATACGCCTGACATGACCGGCCGTGTGAATCATCTCCACTTGTTCCACCGTGGCAGGTTCCGGACGGATGATCATGACGCGGTCTTTGAATTCGCGGTCCACCATTCGGTAGATCTCAGCCAGTCGCCGTGGATGTTCGGGATGATCGGTACCGGTTTTATGGTCGAGAAAACGATCATCCCTGGTTAATCCGACGCGAAGATTCATTGATCCCCCTTGTTTTGTATCCTGGCTATAACAGATGACATCAGGCAACTACCGGCGTTTCAGGGGGTTCATTAAAGTAGGCACGAAGTACGATGATGTCATCTTCCCGCTTCTTGTGTATTTTATAGGGAAGCTTGTGAAAAAGTCTTACCATTCCCTGATTTGTAGGGTCGGTGTACGCGATAAACCCTTCAATACCCTTGCTTTTTGCTGCATCTGCAAGTTTATTGAGCAACACACCGGCAATCCCTTTCCCCTGCCAGTCATGGCTCACCGAGAAGGCGATTTCAGCCATGTTGTGATTCTTTTCCAGCATGTAGGCACCGATTCCGATAACCGACCCAAACCCGAATTCACCGGTGATGGCGAGGATGGTAAGGTTTCTGACATAGTCGGTTTCAGCGATGTCTTCCACGTCGTTCCGCAAAAAACGGGTTTTGTCGTAAAAAAACCGGGCAATCACATCTTTTTTATCAAGGGTGTAGAAGTGTTCCTGGATGCGGCGGACATCAACGGCCTTGGCCGGGCGGTAGGTGATCAGCGTGTCACCCACTTTGCGTTTTTCTTCAAGCCCTGCCGGGTATACCCCCCGAATGGACGCACCCAGCTTTCTGCCCGGGCTCATCAGGCCGCTTTCTTTGGCTTTTTCAAATAATTCAGCGCGAAAATCCGGGTGGGCGAGGCTGATCATTGCGGTGGCGCGTTCCTGGAGATTCTTGCCGAAAAGATTAACCGCGCCGTATTCGCTGATGACATACGAGACATCATTTCTAGGTACAACCACCCCTCCGCTGGTCAGTTCGGATACGATCCGGGTGTCTTTGCCGTCAATCGACGTCGAGGGAATCAACAGGATGGATTTGCCGCCCTGGGAAATACTCGACCCGCGTATAAAGTCCATCATGCTTGAAACGCCGGCAAAGTAGTTGTGGGGGAGGGCATCGACGGCCGCCTGTCCGGTGAGGTCCATTTCCATGACCATGCTGATTGAAACCATCTTGTTGTTCTGGGCAATATTTCTTGGATTATTAACGTAATCGGATGGGTAAAACTCGATGGACGGGTTGTCATGGATGAACTCATAGAGATGCGTGGAGCCCACGGCGTTGGAGGCAACTGTCTTGCCGTCGTTAAACCCCTTGTACCGGTTGGTTATATTTCCAATTGCAACCAAGTCCATGATCCCGTCAATGATATACTGGGTGTGAACGCCCAGGTCATTTTTATCGGCAAGGGCCAGAAGGATGGCTTTGGGCGTGGCACCCAGGCCAAGCTGAAAAGTGGAACCGTCCTCGATCAGGGTGGACACCTGCCTTGCTATGGTGTGGGCGCTCTCGAATTCCGGCAACTGCTCGATGGTGAGCAGTTGCTCATCATGTTCAACGATGATGTCCACGTCGTTGACATGGATAAAGCTGTGTCCCAGTACCCTGGGCATATTCGAATTGATCTGGACGATAACGATGTCCGCTGACTGTGCCGCGGCCATTCCTACGTCCACGGAAATTCCCAGACTCATCCAGCCGAAATCATCCGGCGGTGAGGCTTGTATAAATGCGGCTTGCAGGGGGAGATGGCGTTTGCGAAAAAGATCCGGGACCGCGGATATATTCATGGGGGTGATAAACGGCTTGTTCGCGGCCAAATGCTTTGCGCCGGCGGAGCCTTGGTAGATATTGCGGATACTGAACTGTTCGATACGGTTTTGACTGGCAAGCATGGTTATGGGTGATTTTTCCAGGCTCATCAAACGAACGATTTCAATATCCGTAAGCTGTTCGGCATGATCGACCAGGGCGCGGACCAGGTGTTGCGGTTCACCACAGGAGGATCCGACAAAAATCCGGTGCCCGGATTTTATCGCGGACATGGCCGCTGCTGCGGTCATGCGTTTGTCAACATACTCGTCCGGCCAGTAATGGGTTTTTGGCATGTGGCAGACCTCTTATTTGATGTAATGGGCTGATACAAGTTGAGTTTGTGAGCCTTTTTTGTAAACAACCATATCATTCATGATCAATGACTGACAATAAAAAATGCATTCATGACAAACAGTTTCGTTCAATATTTATCTGTAGTTGCTTCTGCGGTGACGTTTCGCGCTTGTTGCTTTGAGCCGTGCACAGCTTTGACACCCCATTTCCCGGCCGGTAATTTGGTCTTCAAGGCTGTGCCTGCAACCATATGCCGACAAGCTATTGACAGGAAACCGATGTCATAGTAATAATTTAAAATAATTTAAAAGTATTCATTTGTGTCGAGCATCTTCGGGTGCCGGCGATCACAGGGGTTGTAAAAGAATGCGTTCCAATACATACCATATTCGCATGTGTATCTGGTTATTCCTGACGGCAGTATTGTTCCTTCTGCCGTCTTCCTTTCAGGCCCGGGAAAATGACCAAACCATATATATTATCGAAATTTCAGGAAACGTAGACCCCGGGCTGTCCGCATACGTCGGGCGGGCATATCGGGAAATTTCGCAGGTGCCTTATGATCTCGTTGTTTTTGAAATCGACACCTATGGGGGGCGGGTCGATTCGGCAATGGAAATAGTGGACACCCTGATCTTGTTCCCCGAAGGAAAGACCGTCTCCTTCATACCGGAAAAGGCCATCTCCGCCGGTGCGCTCATTGCCCTGGCTGCCAGCGATCTCGCAATGGCTCCCGGATCGACCATGGGGGATACCGCGCCGATCGGTATGGGGCGGGAAGGCCCTGAAATGCTGGGTGAAAAATTTCAATCGCCGATTCGTGCAAAATTCCGGGCCCTGGCGGAAAGAAACAATTACCCCGTGGCACTTTCAGAGGCAATGGTGACGCCCGAGATCATTGTGTACGAATTGGTCATGGAAGACGGGGAGGTCCGTTACGTTACGGACGGGGCATACCAGGATTTAAGTGATGAAGTGCGCCAGCAGATAGCATCGACGCGGACCGTGGTCCCCGATGGCCAACTTTTGACCATGCATGACCGGGAAGCGGAGGAATACGGTTTTTCAAGGATGACAGTGCCGAATATACCGGAAATGTTGGCGCGCATGGGGTATGAGGATTATACGCTCGTGCGGTTTGCGCCGAGCTGGTCCGAGGATATGGTCCGGTTCATCGGGACGATCGCTCCAATTTTATTGATGATTGGCCTTGCAGCGGTATACATTGAGTTGCAGGCGCCGGGATTCGGTTTCCCGGGTACGATCGGGGTAATCCTTCTGGCGATTGTTTTTCTGGGTCAGTATGCCGTGGGATTGGCCAATTACACGGAGTTCCTGATTATCATGATAGGGCTTGTCTTTATGGGGGTGGAGATCTTTGTCCTGCCGGGTTTCGGCTTTGCGGGAATTGCAGGGGCCGGACTGATTACCGTGGGGTTTATACTGGCGCTTCAGGATTTTGTCATCCCGGATCCGGATATCCCGTGGCAGATGGATATACT
>SLIE01000129.1 GCA_007135795.1 Desulfobacterales bacterium | reverse complement strand
TTAGAACAGGCAAATAGATCTGTCCCCATTTTTACTTTGCGAAAATACCATTAATGATCAGGAAGACCCCCCCCACTATAAGCAGAAGCCCGTAAGTCGGCATGGTGATGATATAATCAATCCCGTTTCCGATTGCGTTGACGGGTATACTACTGTGCCATGCAAAAACATCCTTACCGAATATGTCGATCAGGGTGTAGTTATGCAAGGGGGCACCCTCAGCCATAATCGATTCAATTCCCTGGTAGCCCAGAATACACAGCCCGCCGGCCATCATGAATATTCCCAGCCATTTGATCTGATTCATTTATCTTACCATCCTAACCGTTTTGGTCATTATCCTTTCAATAGCAACATACATTCATTGAAAATGTAGAAAACTACAGAATTGCCGTTGCTGCATCACTTCATCTCGCACGTCTTACTTCCCTTAAGCATTTTTCAACAGCCTGCTAAACGGATAATGATTAACACGAATTAAGCACTAAAGCAATACGACTTATGAAACGGAAGCTTTAACAAAGTCCCGGTTCATCCGGGCGATATTCTTGATTGAAATCGCCTTCGGGCACTGTATTTCGCACTCGGTTTCGTTCGAGCAGTTGCCAAAACCCAAACGATCCATGGCCCGAACCATGCTCATCACCCGCTTTTTGGCCTCGGGCCTTCCTTGCGGCAGAAGTCCCAGGTGTGATATCTTCGCCCCGACAAAAAGCATGGCTGAAGCATTCGGGCAGGCGGCAACGCAAGCGCCGCAACCAATACAGGCAGCCGCGTTGAATGCTTCGTCCGCTATTTCTTTTCCAATTAGTATATTGTTGGCATCTTGGGGACCGCCGGTTTTAGCCGAAATATAGCCTCCTGCCGCAATGATTTCATCCAGGGCGCCACGGTCCACCACCAGATCCTTTACAACGGGGAATGCCCTTGCCCGCCATGGTTCAATCACAATTGTTTCATTGTTTTTAAAGTGCCGCATGTGCAGTTGACAAAGGGTGGTTTCCTTTTGGGGTCCGTGTGCCTGACCGTCGACCACCGCACCGCATGTCCCGCATATCCCTTCACGGCAATCATGATCAAATGCGATGGGCTCTTTCTTTTCTACGATCAGATTTTCGTTAACCACATCGAGCATTTCCAGAAAAGACATATCCGTTGAAATGTCTTTTGCATTATAAATTTCAAACCCCCCTTTTGGCCGGGAGCGGTTCTGACGCCAGACCTTGAGTGTAAGGTTTATGTTTTTGGTCATTTGTAGCTCCTCTGCGTCAATTCGACGTTTTCAAATGTCAGCGACTCCTTGTGAAAAACCGGTTCTTTGTCTTCGCCGGTATATTCCCATGCGGCAACCAGGGCAAAATTCTCATCGTCCCTGAGCGGTTCATTCTCTTCTGTCAGGTATGCCGTATTGAGATGGCAACCACAAGACTCCTTGCGATTGAGGGCATCCAGGACCATAAGTTCGGCCAATTCCATAAAATCGGCCACCCTGCCTGCGTTTTCCAGGCTCTGGTTAAAATCTGCCCCCTCACCAGGGACGTATACATCCTTATAAAATTCTTTCCTGAGATCGCGTATCATTCCAAGGGCTTTACTCAGCCCCGCCTCATCTTTGGCAATACCGCAATAATCCCACAAAATCTTTCCCAACCGCCGGTGAAACTGATTTACCGTCTGTTTACCCTGGATGCTGAGAAAGCGACTGACCTGCTCCGAGATTTCCTTTCTGGACTGGTCGAATGCCGGGTGAGACGTATCAATACTTTTAATGGTGTTCGACCCGAGGTAACCACTAATGGTATACGGTGCAATAAAATAACCATCCGCCAATCCCTGCATCAGGGCGCTGGCACCTAGCCGGTTGGCCCCATGATCGGAAAAATTGGCTTCTCCCAGGGCAAACAATCCTTCGACATTTGTCATCAGGTTATAATCGACCCACAGTCCTCCCATGGTATAGTGAACCGCAGGATAAATTTTCATTGGGGTGACATATGGATTTTCACCTGTTATTTTTTCATACATCTCAAACAGATTGCCATATTTTGCCTCAATGACATTTTTACCATCGCGTTTGATGGCTTCAGCAAAATCAAGGTATACCGCCAAACCGGTTTCCCCTACACCCTTGCCCAGATCACATTGTTCCTTGGCATTTCGCGAAGCCACATCCCGTGGAACAAGATTTCCAAAACTCGGGTACTTACGCTCGAGATAATAATCCCTTTCCGATTCCGGAATTTTTTCAGGAACTCTTTTGTCTCCCGGTTCTTTCGGCACCCATACCCGGCCGTCATTCCTGAGACTTTCACTCATCAACGTCAGTTTGGACTGGTGAAGGCCATGTACCGGAATACAGGTGGGGTGGATCTGGGTAAAGCTGGGATTGGCAAAGAAAGCCCCTTTCCTGTAAGCACGGAACGCGGCAGTAACATTGGATGACATGGCATTGGTAGACAGAAAATAGGCATTTCCGTAGCCGCCGGTCGCTAAAACCACGGCATGGGCGGAATATGACTCAAGCTCTCCGGTAATCAGGTTGCGAACCACGATACCCCGTGCCTTTCCATCAACAATCACGAGGTCGAGCATTTCCCTTCGGGCGTACAACTTGACCTTCCCCTCGGATACCTGCCGCATAAGTGCGCTGTAAGCGCCCAACAGCAACTGTTGACCAGTCTGACCGCGGGCATAGAATGTTCGCGCAACCTGGGCCCCGCCAAACGACCGGTTGTCCAGCAACCCTCCGTAATCCCGGGCAAAAGGAACACCTTGGGCAACACATTGATCGATGATGTTTTCGCTTAACTGCGCAAGCCTGTACACATTGGCTTCCCTGGCACGGAAGTCGCCTCCCTTGATGGTGTCGTAAAACAGTCGCCAGGTGGAATCCCCGTCGTTGGAATAATTCTTCGACGCGTTGATCCCCCCTTGGGCAGCAATACTGTGCGCTCTTCTGGGGCTGTCCTGGATACAGAAATTCTTCACGTTGTAGCCGAGTTCTCCAAGACTTGCAGCAGCCGATGCTCCGGCAAGACCGGTACCAACCACGATAATATCGTATTTTTTCCGGTTGGCAGGATTGACCAGCTTGAGTTCAAACCGGTGACGGTCCCATTTGTCCGCCAACGGTCCTGCCGGTACTTTCGAATCAGGCAGCATAGGTTTAACCTCTCTTGATTATGTGTGGTGCATGGGTGAAATTTTAAAGTAAAAAATGATTCACCCTGTTTATTAGCAGCAATGGTCGCATAAGCGAACAAGCGAGGACTTGACAAAAATCGATCACACGGTGAGATTCAGATATATCGGAATCAAAGCAAACCCCGCTCCCACGACAACGGCAAACGCAATACCGATTTTACGAATCGCCGGCATGTATTTGTCGTGATTGAGCCCCAGAGACTGAAACAAACTCCAGAACCCGTGCCGTATGTGGATCGCCAGAGCAACCGCGGCCACCAGGTAAATAACGACATACCCCAATGACGCAAACGTGGCGGTTACAACCTCGTATATTGTTCGGTCGTCGGAAACATCGGCAAAACTGAAATTGTTCAAATGCAAAATCAAAAACAACAGAATCACAAGACCGGTGTACGGCATGGTGGCGGATCCGATGTTTCGCCCGCCCCCGCTTTTTTGAACGGCGTAACGAACTTTACGGGCGTTATTGTTCGCCAGATAAAGGGTAAGTCCCATGAAGACGTGTATGATTGCAAAAACGAGCAATCCTATTTCCGCAACCAGGATGAATGCTTCAAGCCCGTGCAATGCTTCCACATAAGCAAGAAACGCGTCGCGTCCGGCGAAAAGGGTCAGGTTGCCCATCAGGTGCATGGCGATAAACCCCAAAAAACCCAGGCCGGTGATTGCCATCAAAAGCTTTTTACCGATAGAAGTCCTGAATGTTTCAATAAACCAGTTCATGTTGCATCTCCGGAATTTGTACAAATTGTTTAAATTTATCCTGGCAGGCTGATGCTAAAAGACCTTTGCGCATAATTCACCAATTCTGCCGAGTTCTTCGCTCACGTGAACCCCGCTTTCCTTCAACGCCTTAATCTTGCCCTGGGCCGTACCGGAATTCCCGCTGATAATAGCACCCGCATGCCCCATTCTCCGGCCAGGTGGCGCTGTCATGCCGGCAATGAATCCAACGACTGGTTTGCTAACGTTATCCCGAATAAACCGTGCCGCTTCTTCCTCTGCATTACCGCCGATCTCCCCAACCATGACGATCCCTTTGGTACTGTCATCTTCCTGAAAGGCAGCCAGGCAGTCGATAAAATCAGTCCCATTAACCGGATCCCCGCCAATACCGATGCATGTGGTTTGACCGATACCCTGGAGCGTTAACTGATATACCACTTCATAGGTAAGGGTCCCGGAGCGTGATACAACGCCGATGGGACCGCCGGGTTTGTGGATCACGGCCGGCATGATACCGACTTTGGCTTCGCCGGGCGTTATGATTCCCGGACAATTGGGACCAATCAATCTTGATTTCTTACATTTCAGGTAATGCTTTACCTTCATCATATCCATTACCGGGATCCCTTCGGTAATAGCTACAATAATGGGTATTTCAGCATCTGCCGCCTCCATGATGGCATCAGCTGCAAAAGGGGGCGGCACAAAAATAAGGGTGCAATTCGCCCCAGTTTCGGCTTTCGCCGTCCTGACCGTATTAAAAACCGGAACACTGTCCATATCCTGCCCGCCTTTACCGGGAGTGACCCCGGCAACGACAGCGGTTCCATACTCCATGCACTGCCGGGCATGAAATTGACCCTCTTTCCCGGTAATCCCCTGTACCATGACCCGGGTATCTGAATTGACAAATATGCTCATGGATAATCCCCTACTATGTCTTTTGTATTATCTGTCTTTTGTTATTGTAGGACGCATCATGTTCTTTCCGTTCACCTGTTGATCTGCTTTCCGAAACCAGACTTGCGATACTGCAAACCCCCTACCACCCGCTTGCCGGAGCGATTTGTCTGCTCAGTAAGTACCTACACCATAAATGTGGGGGCTTTTGAGTAATCCGTCTGAATCCGCAGTCCGGAAATTTACGCGTACGTCAAGGTTGCGAAATTAGTCAAGGAAAAAATAGAATTCGAACCCGAACCAGAACTTGAGGCGAAAACTGACTAATAATGTTTGAATACGAAATGCTATGCAACCAATTTTGCGACCTGCTCACCAGCATCTTTCAAATCAACCGCTGTGGAGAGGTTCAATCCCGACTCAGCCAGGATTCGTCTTCCCTCCTCAACATTGGTCCCTTCCATTCGAACAACAATGGGAACATTGATCTGTACATTTTTTGCTGCGGCGACAACACCTTGCGCAAGTACGTCGCAACGCAAAATCCCCCCGAAAATGTTAATCAACAGGGCCTTGACCTTGTTATCGGATAGTATGATGCGAAAACCGTTTTCGATCATCTCGGCTGTGGCTCCGCCACCCACATCGAGAAAATTCGCAGGCTCCGCGCCAGCGAATTTAATGGTATCCATCACCGCCATTGCTAGCCCGGCGCCATTTACCATGTTTCCAACAGAGCCATCCATGTTGATGTAGTTGAGATTGTACTTCGACGCTTCTACATCCAGGGGATTTTCTTCGTCAAAATCACGATATTGGATAATATCTTTATGCCTGAATAGTGCGTTACTGTCAAAGGTGACTTTGGCATCGAGCGCAAAAACCTGATCATTCTCATCGACTACAAGGGGATTAATTTCAACCATGGAGCAATCGTAATCGACGAACAGCTTATATAAGGCACTTAGAAGCGATTTAAAAGGTTTGATCGCAGCAGGTGGCAATTCAAGGCCGTAGGCAACTTCGCCACAATGGTATCCGGATATGCCCGCAAGTGGATCGACGTAAACTTTAATTATTTTTTCAGGAGTTTCTTCTGCCACTTCTTCGATATTCATCCCACCGGCAATACTTGCCATAATCAAAATACAGGCAGTTTCCCGGTCAACCATCAAGCTTAAATACAATTCTGATTTTATAGCAAGCCCCGCTTCGATAAGGATCTTCTTAACAAGACGTCCTTCCGGACCGGTCTGGGGGGTCACAAGTGTCATGCCGAGAATGGAATTTGCATGAGAAACAGCTTCATCCAACGATCTGGCGAGTTTTACGCCGCCCCCCTTCCCCCTGCCCCCTGCGTGGATTTGTGCCTTGACAGCCATGGGGAATGTGCCGATTTTCTCAGCTGCCTGCCTGGCTTCATCAACGGTTTCCGCAACAAACCCGGGGGGGATGGGGATACCATATGAAGCAAATAGCTCTTTTGATTGGTATTCATGTATTTTCATGAAAAAAAACCCTTTCAAACATGTTGTTTCGTATGCGTGACACTGAAAAAAAACACCTTCAGAGAATCACCTCAAGTTATTGTCTGTCTTACTCATCAATTCGCCAGTATATATTGTCATTATAGAAAGTTCCATCTACTTTTGTAATGCAACTTTACGTTCACTAAAAACCCCATTGCAAATAATAAGTTACTACATCACGCATGTAGAGCTTTTAACTTCGCCATCCTAACCCATTTCGTGACTTTTACGAACGCCATCAATACCTATCTGTACCTGAGGAAGCTTGACAATCAAAAAGCACCCCCCTTCCATCCGGTTTTTATTTATCACAATTGCCGAGAGAATAATCTACTTTTTTGCCCTTCACGGCTGTTTTTTGACATGAAAGTCAAAATTGCATTTTACCATGGCTTTTCATATCCTATTTGCATACGGGAAGCGAGCAATTGCTGATATAGGATCGCAGGAAAAAGCGAAGCGGTGAAACAGGGTCCGGACCGGATTTAAATCCGGTCCGGTATTCCAGTCAAAACGCAATAACGGGTATGTAATCGAGCTAAAATTACATATCAATTTGATTTAAATGCAATGATCTTGACATCAACCGGTTATCTTAAAAAATGACCGGAAATGCACTATTCAATCAAACAGATCACATCGTTTTTTGCCACTGAATCACCTTCTTTGAAAAAAATATTTTTCATGGTACCGGAAGCAGTAGCTGTAAGGGAGTTTTCCATTTTCATCGCTTCAAGAATTACTACGGTATCTCCTTCGCTGACAGTATCGCCAACTTTTTTCTGAAATCGTATCACCGTTCCCGGCATGGGGGCTTTGACTGGCGTCCCACCAGTTGGGGCAACAGCGGCTGCGCCTGGTTGGCTCACAGCCTTTTCAGGCGCTGCTTTCGGTGCAGCTGCCGGACGGGGTGCCGGTGCCGGTTGGACTCTTGCAGGCCCGGCCGACCTGGAAGGCGCCTGCTGCTGCGGCGCTTCCTGCGGTTGTGCCGCCACAGGTGCCACTTGAGCGAACACCGGCGGATTTTTATCCTCCACCGACACCTCAAACTGCTCATCATCGACGACGACAGTAAAATTACGGAATCCTTCAAGGTCTTCAGGCTTTTTCTTTGCCACGACCTGCCCTGCGCGTGCCTTGCGTACCAATGCATCTTCTTCTTTGGCCTGGGCCAGGGTTTTCGGCTTCATGGATGCGGGTGGTTCTTCAAGACCATACTTATAGCTCAAAAACTTCCTGCCGGTAACCGGATAAAGAGCATAAATGAGCACATCGTCAAGATCAGCCGCCAGGTCCCCGATTTCGGCGCGGGCTTTTTCAAGTTCGGGCTCCAATATTTCAGCAGGCCGAACCGTGATGGGCTCTTCCCCGCGGGGATAACCCTTGAGAACTTTTTTCTGAACTTCCGGGTTGATCGGTGCCGGCGTTTTTCCGTAAAGGCCATAGCAGATATCCTTTACCTGCTGGGTGGTCATTTTGTATTTATCATTTTCATCATCGAACAGCACGTTGTTTACGGTCTGAATACCGACAATCTGGCTGGTCGGGGTTACCAGGGGAACCTGACCCAAATCCTTTCTGACCTTGGGGAGCAATTCGTAAACTTCATTGATTCGATCGAGTGCATCCATTTCCCGAAGCTGATTGACCAGGTTCGACAACATGCCGCCCGGTGTCTGATGCAGGAGCACATTGGTGTCGATGATGGAAACCTTGGAGTCATCGAGCAGGTGTTTATACTTGGGCAGGATGTCTTTTTCCAGTTTCTGGTTGATTTCATCGAGCGCCTTTACACTGAACCCGGTATCCCGGCTTGTGCCATAAAGCGTCACGACAAGGGGCTCTATGGCGGCATGAGACGTGCGGTAAGCATAGGGAGACATACAGGTGTCAATGATATCGACCCCCGCCTCGATCGCTTTTAAATGCGTCATGGGGGACATGCCGGAAGTGAAATGACTGTG
>SLIE01000128.1 GCA_007135795.1 Desulfobacterales bacterium | reverse complement strand
GGCGAAGCCCGCTACTTCTAACAATAAACGCCCCTGCAAAGGGACAAGCGGAAATCTCAAATGATTCATTAAACCGATCTCACCACCGGGCTATCGCCCGGGTCTTGTTGCCAGGCAGGAGCCTGGCGCTCCCAAGGGGGGTGCGTGATGAACGCTTTATACTTTAGTGTGAGTGTCTGAAGGAGATTGTTGTTCTCCCTGGTGGGAGATAAGAGCCTCGATCCTTTCATCCTTTTCTTCCCAGATTTTATTTATCCAGTCCTGGAAATCTTTCTTAAAAGCAGCATCTTTTTCGTAGTTTTTCCCTGCAAATTTTTCGGGAATCGGATAGCTTCGAATATTGACGACCGCGGCAGGAATCTTCCCTTTCAGAAAATCCCAAAAGTCAACCGGTGGGTTGTTTTCAGGGTAGATGATGGTAACGTCGACGATTTTTGAAAGATTCTCCCCCATGCTGGATAAAACAATGCCAATGCCGCCGGCTCTCGGTTTTAAAAGATGACGAAAGGGGGATTGCTGTTGTTCATGCTTTTTATAATCAAACCGGGTTCCTTCCAGGAAATTGATGACGGATATGGGGGAATACTTGAATCTTTCACAATATTTCCGGGTTGTTTCAATGTCTTTCCCCTTCCGCTCAGGATGTTTTTTCAGGTATTCTTTTGAATATCGTTTCATGAAGGGGAAATCAAGTGCCCACCATGCCACGCCGAGAAGCGGCACCCAGATCAACTCTTTTTTGAGGAAAAATTTCAGAAAGGGGATACGGCGATTGAAAACATGTTGCAGGAGCAGAATGTCCGCCCATGAGCGGTGGTTGCTGATGACCAGGTAGGATTTCCGAGTGGAAAAATTGTTAAATTCGTCTTTGTCTTCAATGTCCAGTCGGATTTTCATGCGTTGGGTAATTTTAAGAATATAGCTGTTTATAGTAACCCATGCCGTTCCGAGTTTCATGAGGAATATGGTCAGATAATTCCTTGTTTCGTCGTGAGGAATAATCACTTTCAATAAAATCAACGGCGTCATCGTTAGAAAACAACCGGTTGTATTGATCGTGTAAAGCAACAACGCAATTGCACCGCGCATGGGCGCGGGGAGAAAATGAAGCATGGCAGGACTCCGGAAAAAGGTTTTTATAATCTACATGCTATTATGTAAGGTACCATTATTTATTATACATTTATGAAGTATTATTCAAGATGCTTTCGTAAAAAATCAGAAGTTTGTATAGTACGCCTTTTTGTGATTATTATTATGAACCAGGGAGATGGGTGATCGTATGCATGATAAAGAAAAAAAGACGTATAAGATCCTTCGCAAACATCTTCATAAAATGCCGGTAGGATATCCGGCAACATATTCCGGGGTTGAACTTCGGCTTCTTCAGCGGATGTTTACCAGGGACCAGGCGGTTATGGCCACAATGCTGACGCATGTATTTGAACCGGTGAATGTGGTTTGTGAAAAAGCGAATAAACAATTGTCAAACAGCATTGACGAAAGTTACTGCGGGCGGTTGTTGGATGAAATGGCCGGGAAAGGCGGCGTTTTTTGCAAGGTTATTGACGGACGAAAGCACTACGCGCTTGTTCCATTTGTGGTGGGGATGTTTGAATTCCAGGTAACAAGTCTCACCGCCAGGTTTTATGATGAAGCTATCCGGTATTTTAGGGAAGGATACGCCCTGGAATACCTGTCGACCGCTGTTCCCCAGATGCGCGTGATTCCGATAAATCAAAGCATCGCCCCGAAGCAGCATATTGCAACTTACGACGAGGTAAGAAGTCTTATTGCCAATGCCGGAGATCGAATCGGCGTGGCCGACTGCATATGCCGTAAGGGGAAAGATCTTTCCGGTGATCCGTGCAAGATTACAGAACGCAGAAACCTGTGCCTTGGCTTGCGGGATTATTTTGACACTTACAGTGAAAGGGGATGGCTCAGGAAAATTACGAAAGAGGAAGCGTTTGAAATTCTTTCTCAGTCGGAGACGGAAGGGCTTGTGCTTCAGACCACCAATGAACGTGAACCCCAGGCGATCTGTGCCTGTTGCGGTTGCTGTTGCGGGATTTTGTTGATGTTGAAGCATGTGCCGAACCGGGCGGAATTTGCAGGGGGTAACTTCCGGGCCCGGGTGGATTCCCGATTGTGCGTGGGGTGCGGAAAGTGTTTGGAAAGGTGTCATGTGGGTGCCATATTTATGACGGAGAAGCGGGTTGAAATTTCATTGGAAGGGTGTATCGGTTGCGGGGTGTGTGTGCCTGTATGTAAAAAAGGGGCCATGTCGCTCGTGCCGGGGAGGATGCATGCTGTACCGCCTGCGGATACAACGGAATTGTATGATACGATTTTGAAGGGGAAGGGCCGGATGCGGAAGGTGAGAACGGGGATGAAGATTCTTAAAAGCAGATTCAGGGATAGGGGAGCAGGTAAAGGATAGAACCGTTGGATTAAATTTGCGAGGTATGCGGTTAATTTCCAATAAGGGGTGGGTATTCCCCTTATCAACCGTGAGTGCCTGGGACAGATCTAAGACTCATTCCACAGCATCCTGGAAACTCGCCCTGTCGGGCTCAGACAGTCCAGGATGCTTGTTCCACTCGTCTTGATCTGTCCTCCAGGCCCATCCCGATGTTGCTACGGGGAACACCCACCCCTTATTCGGAAATTTTCAATTTGATAGATTCGTAAAAAATCACGATCAGGCGGCTTTCTAATAATTTTAAGATTAAGGCTTGGGCAATCCCTGAGAATGCAGGGTGCTTGTGTGTGTGCGTGAAATTCTGGCGGTGACGAGCGGTATTGTTGGTTGGGATGAACAAGAAAAATGCGGGCTGAAAAATATGGGTGAGAAGAAAAAGATTGTTGTTGTGGGGAGTGGGATTGGGGGAATGGCTGCGGGGGCGCTTTTCGGGAAAAAAGGGTATGACGTGACCGTGCTCGAGGCGAACGATAAGTATATCGGCGGGCATGGCAGGTGTCTGCGATTGAATGGGATGCGCTATTCCATGGGGCCACAGTATGTATGGGACTTCGGGGATGGGGAGATCGGGGACCGGTTTCTGCGATTTTTGGATATTAAAGAGAATAACCCGTTTTTACCCATGGATCCGGAAGGGTTTGAAAGACTTTTTGTCGGCGATAAAAAAGAGGGTAAAAATTATTATTACATGGATTTCAATGTCCCCATGGGTCTGGAAAGGTTCCGTGATGAACTCCAGATTCTTTTTCCGGAGGAAAGCGATTCTCTTGATACTCTGTTTGCCGATATGATCCTGATATACGATGCATACAAGAAATTTTTCAGGAAAAACCTCCTCAACGAAAGCAGGTTGCTGCATGCGACGAGATTTCTTTTGACCGGCACAATCCCCTCCACGACAAAACTCAGGCTGGGGAAAACCGTTTACATGACCGTGCAGCATTTTTTTGACCGGCATGGGGTCAGTCCTTTTGTGAGACGGATTCTATACGGGCACGGTGGCATATTTGCTGAAAATGAGTCGGAAATGTCGGCTATTGCGTATATCGTGGGTACGGGAAATTACCATGGTGGTGCCTGGTATCCGAAAAGGGGATTTTATCATTTCTTCGATGCCCTTGCCGCGGTAATTACCAGCACGGGCGGGATTGTTGAAACCGGGAAGAAAGTTGTACTTCTGACCATGAAGGAAGATCGGGTTTCCGGGGCTTTGTGCGAGGATGGCACTTTTTATGAGTGTGATTTTCTCTTTAGCGATATTTCCCCGCGCCTGACGTGCGGGTTGCTGGGGCAAAGCGTTGAATCCTTGGATTATACGCCCTCGCATGCCATAGGCGTTTGCTGTCTCGAGATTAAAGGCGGCCTTCCGTTCATGGAAGCGATGAAGGGCCGAAACTACTGGTGGCAGGATGGCGTGGAGGTCGATTACACATTCCCGGATATTACAAAACCACCCCGTATGCTCTTCATAAATTCTCCCACGGCCCACGGGTTCGGGAAAGAAAAACCAAATGGCAACGATGGCCTGGTAATGTTTTTTCCGGGCAATCTCTCCCGGGAAAAAGAAATATACGCCCGGGGCGAAGATGCGATTGTGGCGTACAAGAAAAAGCAGGTTTTAGATATTATCAATATCCTGGAAAGAAATGTTTTCCCGGGGATCTCTTCAAAAATTGTTTTTTCGGAGATCATATCCTCTGTGGACACCCAGAAACAGACACATGGTGAACTTGGCAATGCGTACGGCCGGAGACTTAACCTGGATGAAATACTGAAAGGATCCATAAAGGAGAAAAACTGTCCTGCAAACCTGTTTAACGTGTCGGCAACGAAAAATGGTCCCGGAATCGCGGCGGGCATTTTTACCGCGGCGTTGTTGTATAAAGCGCTGACCGGATATGATCTTTGATGCGTTCGTTATTGAGATGCCGTTTAACAACACTGTCATGCAATGGAAGGTAATTGATTCCTTGATTTGACAATTTGACTTTTCTTAGCTTTTGATGCAGTCTTGACACGTTGCGAGATCCACGAAATTTGTAAGATGGGATAAGTAAAAAGCTACGTATATACGGCGAGGTGACGTCTTCTGCGACGCCCCGAATGCAAATCTTACCCCCCAATAGCGTTCATGCCCGTTACAAATTACTGAAAGACGATTAAATGATGAGCTTTTGCCGGCAACCATGCGTTGCAGATATGTTGATCTTTGGGGACGATTTTTTCCGTAGCAAAGCATTCAGGGACTGCATTGAATCGCTTCCTGTGAATATTGCAGGCATCTCTGGAAACAGTCAGGATGTAGTTTCTTTTATTGAAACATATCGTGTCGATATTGTTCTGATCGATCTCGGGCATGCTGGAAATGCAATCGGGATTGAAACCGCCGAAAAAATATACTCCACGTTTGAATTGCCGGTGATTTTCGTCTGTGAAAGAGATGCCGGGGCAAATATCCCTCCCGAGCTTCTCTGCGTGCCCGATGGCTTTCTTGAAAAACCATTCACCGGGAAGGAGATGTCCGTAGTTGTTCAGATCACCCTTTATTCGGCTGATTTGAAGAAGCGTGCGATTGAGGCCGAAAAAAACTGCCGGACATACGAACAGAAATACAACTTGCTCTCGGATCATGTTCAAGATGTCATTGCAACATTCGATCTTGATTTGCAATATACATATATCAGTCCATCCGTAAAACATAGTTTGGGGTATAAGCCTGAAGAATTCATTGGGCAACCCGTATCCATAGTGATGACGCCGGAGTCTGTCGAAAAAATGAGAACAATGTTTTCTGCCGGGGAATTGCAGAAAAAAACAGATCGATTCGGCAGGGTTATTACCCGTATCGCTGAATTGGAGATATTGAAAAAAGATGGCTCCCGCGTTTGGTCAGAAGCCAGGATATCCCTTTTATTGGATGATGAGGGACGGCATATCGGCTATACGATCATTAGCAAGGATATTGACGAGTCTAAAAAAATTAACGAACAGTTGCGGGAAAGCGAGGAAAAATTCAGAACACTGGCCGAAGCCTGTCCGTATGGTATCATGATTTACCAGGATGAATACTGGGTATATACAAATCCAGCGGGGGAGGTAATTTCAGGGTATTCCGCCGAAGAATTTTACACCATGAAATTCTGGGTGATCGTACATCCGGATCATCAGGAAATGGTCAGAGAAAGAGGTTTAAAGCGGCAAGCGGGACAAGATGTCGTTTCTTCATATGATTTGAAGATACTGGATAAAAATAAAGATGAGCGATGGATATCCCTGACCGGCACCACTTGCTTGTTTAAGGGAAAACCGGCCGGAATGATTACTATTTTCGATATTACCCAGCGAAAGCAAAGCCAGCAGGCGCTGTGGGAAAGCGAAGAAAAATACCGGACCATCATCGAAAACATTGCAGAGGGGTATTACGAGGTTGATTTAAAGGGGAAATTCCTTTTCTTTAACGAGCCCGTCTGCAAAATTGCCGCTCTTGCCCCCCATGAAATGTGGGCGGTGCATTTTCGTGATTTCACGACGAAAAAAGATGGTCAGCGGTTGCTTAAAACATTCAATGAGGTTTACAGGACCGGACTGCCGGCAAAGGCGTTTGATCTTGAAATTGAAAGGCAGGACGGCCAAAGACGATACGTCGAAATCTCCACATCGTTAATGATGGATCATTCAGGGCAAGCTGCCGGTTTTCGTGGAATAATACGAGACATAACGGATAGAAAAGAGGCGGAGGAAGAAAAAGCTGTGCTGGAGGCTCAGCTTTTTCATGCGCATAAAATGGAGGCGGTGGGAACGCTCGCAGGCGGTATCGCACACGATTTCAACAATATTTTGCAAGCCATCAATGGTTATACCCAGTTGCTGCTCATGAGTAAAAGCAAGGATGATCCGGATTGTGAAAAATTGATGCAACTTGAAAAGGCGAGTGACAGGGCCGCCCGTTTAATTCAGCAATTGATGACCTTCAGTCGTAAAGTGGAAGGGAAACGTCAGTTGATATCGCTTAACGACGAGATTGTCATGGTTCAAAAACTCCTTGAGCAAACGCTTCCAAAAATGATTGATATCAAAATTGACCCGGATCCTGACCTCTGGGCTGTAAATGCCGATCCACTGCATATAGAACAGATTCTTCTCAACCTTGGGTCCAATGCTGCAGATGCCATGCCCGATGGCGGGCGATTATGCATTGAAACAAAAAATATTATCCTCGATGAAACCTATTGCAGGGAACATGTTGAGTCCGTACCGGGGGAGTATGTCATGCTGAGGGTTTCGGATACCGGGTGTGGCATGGATTCGGAAACGGTTTGCCATATCTTTGATCCGTTTTATACCACAAAGGCGATCGGGAAAGGCACAGGATTGGGTCTTGCATCGGTGTATGGAATTGTAAAGGGACACGGTGGGCGAATCAATTGCTACAGTGAAATTGATCAGGGGTCGGTTTTCACGATTTATCTGCCTGCCGTTGGAAAGAGATGCAGCCTGCTTGAAAATCCGAAAAAAGTAACAGCCTCGTTTTGGAGAGGGAACGAAACCATTTTGGTTATAGACGATGAACCAGCTGTTCGCGAAATGGCAAAGGAGATGCTGGAATATTTTGGATATCAGGCTTTTTGTGTTGAAAGCGGCGAGGTTGCCCTTGATATATATAGCGAAAATCCTGATCGTTTCCATCTCGTGATTCTTGATATTAACATGCCTGGAATGGGCGGGTACGGTTGCATGCAAAAGTTGCTGGATATCGAGCCAAAAGCAAAAATTTTAATTGCAAGCGGCTATTCCACGGAGCAGCACGCAGGGAAGGCCATTTCTTTCGGCGCCGCTTCGTTTATCGGTAAGCCCTATCATCTCAATGAAATGGCCAGGAAAGTGAGAACAGTACTCGACACGAATTAGTGTCTGTTCCGAATTGGCTCGTTTTTGCGTCAGGCGTGGTGCCAATAAAGAGCCGGTCCAGCAAGAAGATATATCAATTTGACATTGCGGTGGCATCAAATCCGCAGGTCTATGAACCTTTTGTAAGTGATATGCAGCGTAATCATTTTTTAATCGTCTCATACCTGCTGTTTGCCGGGCTGTTGTTCACAGGAATCCCCGGCTACGGATTTCCCGCCGAACAAACGCTTTCCCGTCACGAGAATAAAGAAAAAAAATCTGACTTTGTACCTGAGCGTTATGTTTCGGTCTATTGGGCAAAAAATTCGCCCGATCGGTTCCTGGATATTCTGACCGGGCTTTCACCTGAATTTCGCAGTTCGTATCTTGTCGCGCTGACAGGGGGCGCTCCCGTAGCCCAGTGGCGATGGATCCGCTTTGAATTCGAAGGGCAGGGGGTTCTTCATACCGGTATGCAGGATCACCTGGAAATAAATGCGGTAATCATTGCCCGGTGGATGAATTTTCCATGGGATCGGTGGATAGATACCCGTATGGCCTTCGGTGAGGGGCTTTCATATGCTTTTCAGACACCTCCCCTTGAGCCGAGAAGCGACCCTGACGAGGCGCGATCCGCACGGTTGCTCAATTATCTGATGGTTGAGCTTGAAGTTGTCTTGCCGGGGCATCCCCGGTGGAGTACGTTTGTACGCCTTCATCATCGCTCCGGAGCGGGCGGTTTTTTCTTTGGTGTGAGCGGGGGGTCCAATTTTGTTGGTGCTGGTATTCGCCATACTTTTTGATACCCATCCCGTTTTTTATCTGTTAAGAAGTGATGGTTCAAGTAAAGTCGATCTGTTATGTAGCTGTAAATTGCACCATTTGCTTCGCAGGTAAAAAATCATTACACCTTTTAGTATACGGGCTTCGGATGTTTTGTGGCATTATAAAAGCATCTGTTTTAAAATGTGAAATTTCTTAAATATTATTAAAAATGGTTAACCTCTCGTGACAATTTTACGCAAAAAAGCG
>SLIE01000192.1 GCA_007135795.1 Desulfobacterales bacterium | reverse complement strand
CCTGGAAACCGTTTCCAGTTTAAACCTGAAAGATGCGGAATCGGAGGGGTTTACCCCGCAAAACTGCCGGTCCCTGCACGACCTGATCAGGTTTGTTCATGAAATGGGGGTCAGGGAGATGTTTGCCCTGGCGGATCGAAAGGGGAGGGGGCTTTACCAGGCCAAGGTACTGGATCTGGATATCCCTCTGGTCTTTCGGGTGTTAAACCTTGAGCAGGGGTTGACCGAAGAAGGGGACGCCCGTTCCAGTGTTTCACTGGATGCTGTGACCTGCAAGCCGTTTCTGGCAATGTTTTTTGGGCTGGCCCATGAAAAAATTGAATGGGACCACAATATTCAACACTTTGACTGGGAAGAATTCGACAAAGTGAGCGCCGGGGTATTCAACCCTGCCAAATCCTCGCTCTTGAGCAGTTACGGTCTGCTTGCAAGGGATTATATGCATACCCTTATCCGTTTCGGTTACCATTTTGTGGTGGTTGATTCTTTGCTTGTCCGGGAAGCGGAACAAAATTATATTCAGTTCAGCTTCAAGGGCGGCGGGGCGGAAGAGTCCCAAAAAGAGATGCGCCTTGAAGTCATCAGGATCGTTTTCGAGAAATACGGGTTTGCGATCGAAGTGCACGGTGATCTCCTCAAGGCTGAGTATGCGCGGAAAAGTTACGGGGAGACAGAAAAAAGACTTGCGGTAATCGGATTTGTTTTAGGCAGGACAAGGCTCATGGACATGCGCATGAACCCGGAAAAGATCAAGACACAGGCCGCGATCCTGACAGGAGAGATCGATGAAATTCTGGCCGTTTAAAAAAAGTTCCGATCCGAACGACTTTGTCAGTTGGGTCACGCCGAGCCTGGCCGCGGGCCCTGCACCCATGTCCTATGATCACCTCGATCGCCTTAAAAAAGCGGGGATCGATTCCATCATAAACCTTTGTGCCGAGTTTCCGGACCTCCCCGGAATTGAACAGGAAGCCGGGTTTGATGTTTATTACCTCCCCATAGACGATGAAGAAGTCCCGGAAATGGAAACAATGGATGACGCCCTGGAGTGGATCGATGAATCCATTTTCCTTGGCAAGAAGGTTCTGGTTCACTGCCGGCACGGGATTGGTCGTACCGGAACCATTGTTTCGGCTTATCTTTTGCGGAAAGGGTTAAGCACCAGTCTGGTCAAGAAAAAGCTTAAAAAATTGCGTTCCCAGCCGGCGAGCTACTCACAGTGGCAATTGCTCAGAAAATACGGTCGCATCCAGTGCCCCCTGACCACTCGCGAACCAAGCCTCGAGTACAAAAAAAGTGTTGATCTCAACCCTTTTTTTGATGATCTTGAATCGATCCTTAACCATGTGGAGATGGATATATCCGCCAAGGGGAAATTATGCGGGCGTGAGCACATGGGGTGCTGTACAAAAAAGGTCAGTGTCAGTTTTATCGAGGCGGTTTATATCTCTTACAGAATAAACACCACGTTCTCCCGGGAGCGACGGCAGGAACTTATCCGCCAGGCAATTGACGTCCTTGGCAGCCGTGTCGCTTATGGCAAAGGGGCGGTTGTTCTGGAAGAAAAACGGGTCTGTCCGCTCAACACGAACAGGAGGTGTACTTTGTATGATCAGCGCCCCCTGGCTTGCAGGCTTTACGATTATGAGAACCTTTCCACCAAAGACAGAGAAGAGATCCTTCAGGGTGTTCAGGTTCTGTCAGAAAATCTTTTCCTTGCTTTCAGGGGGAGCTTTTTAAAGGATGCGCTTGCTTTTGATCTCAACGAAGTCATATCCGGTAAATACGTGCAGCAGTTTTTTCATGCCCGGACGGAAGGCGGGGGAGCGGAATAAATTTGATTACCACAGATCGGGTGCGTTGTGGTCGATATTCAGGCATTGGGAGCTGCTTTGTTTTTCGAAATCGATAAGGCGGCTCAACTGTTTTATAATACTTCAATTTTGGCTGCTTTTGATTGATAACAAAGTGATGGTCGGTTATGGACAGGTGCCGACTTTATTACCGAAAGCCTCGTGAGAATCGAGACATGAAAGACCATGCGGTTTCAGCGCCGTCCACGGGGTCTACCGGCCATGCATGCCCCCCCTGATCAAGGGCCAGAAGGGCCACTTCTGTCCCTTCCATGCAATCACTCCAACGGGTCAAATCACTTCCGTCAACCTGCCACCGTGTGTCTGTTGCAGGCAAGTGTTCGCAATGATTGGCCTTGCGCCAGAAACGAACGGCGTCATCAGGGCCCAGGTATTCCACATCTTTTCGATTGTCGCTGCGTCCCCCTTCAAAGGGGATGGTCGGATCGTCCCGGGAATGAATGATAAGTGCCGGAACTGGCATTGTTGGGGGATCAATGATCTGCATTTCTTCCTCTTTGCTCCAACGCGCCCCCACTGCCGCTGCCACCAGGGTCACGGCGGCTATTCGGTCCGGGTATTCAGCGGCGAAGCGATGTGCCAGCATGCCGCCGTTTGACATTCCCACGAGATAGATCCGCTGGCGGTCAACGGGGAATTGTTCCGGTATATCCTCGATTAATCGGAGCAGGAAACCGATATCGTTCCAATTGGCACTCATGGCACGGCCGCAACAGAACCCGGCATTCCAGTGCCGCAAAAACCCAAGCAGACCGATACCGTTGGGATAGACCACCACAAATTTTTCCTTGTCTGCCAATGTCGAAAATCCGGATAACTGCTCCATTTTTCGGGCAGAACTGAAGGCGCCGTGCAGGGCTATAATCAGCGGTAAAGGTTGGCCGGAGTCTTGTCGAGCCGGGATGTGAACACGGTAAGTGCGGTTGTTGCCGTCTACCGGGATAGATTTGTTCATGGTAGTCGGTGATGATAACGAACCCTTTGTCATGGATGATCCGCAGGCGGCAAGGGGAAGGGTCAGACAAGCCAGCAAAAATATAGAAATGAATTGATGATACATGGTTTTCCTTCCTAGTCATCAAACTTGATCATTAAAAATCGTCACGACCGGCCGGGACGGTCCTTTTTGAAGTCCGGAAAATATATGCCACACCGAGTCCGGCCATGAAGGAATGCCGGGTTTCAACTAGGGGACTGTCAATAAATGTCGCACCTGACAGATTATCATAGCGAACGAAAATGCCGGTCCAGATGTTGTTAAATCTTTGGCTTGCGGTGATCGTCAGGGACGTGCCACTGTACCCCCCGCCGGACCTGTACTGCTCCCTGAAGTCGGTTGCATAACGTTCTTCGACGTCATAGTAGAAGGCGTGGTATTTGTTGTCGGCAATTATGGGGCCGAGGGCAGCGCCAACATTCCATCCAAGAACCAGTTCATTGATGTCAAAGCTTAAATCCGGGTGAAATTTCCACCCTATATGATACACAGAGCTGAAATCTGTTGCAACGGCAGCGCGTAAGGGCATCCGTAAACGGATCCTGGTCCGTGGGCTTTCGTAAAAAATGAAGTTTATGGAAGGTCCGAATTCCAGAACCGGGTCAAGATCCGGCATGCCCCGACGGGGCCCCTCTTTATCAGTGGTGGAGGCAATCGCGCCATCCCCGCTGAAATCGAGTCGGATGCGATCACTGTCATACACCAGGCCACGGATTCCCTCGCGATCCGCTCGCAGGAAAGCTCCCCTGTAGTCTATGTAGGGCATTGGAATCGTGTATAATTCCTGATTTCTGGATCCACGATAAGAGGGCATCGAAAGTGGGGCTACGCCCAACCCGATTTCCCAAAGGGGCAGTTCTTTTTCCTCGCTGATCGCGTTTGGCGTAACGGCAAGTTGCAGCATAAACAGCAGTAAAACGAACAGGTTGAACAAATTCAGTCGGTTAAATAACATGGTGGTGTTGATCTCCAATCCTCTGCCTCTGATAGAGGATGAAGATGTTTTGTTGGGCTTTAAGATATAGTATAAATTGTTCATATAAGACACTGGCGTCATTGTCACTGTGGAAACATTACCGTATGTGCGCTGCAATTGCAAATGTCATGTGCATAGCGTTTAAATGCGAAATCGCTTTGGAATTCCTTTTACGCGCTGAATCCCGGATACTATCATAGAGCGCGAATTATTTCCCGGAGGAATGGGATTGCTGTAATTTTTTTTCCTAAAAGATTCAGTAAAACTTTCATATTGAATCAGCGTGCCGGTTTTGCAACATTAACAAAGAGAAGGATTGACTTTATGCATTTCTGGATATAAAAAAAGCGAGGAAATAGTATTGAGGTTCTCGTAAAAAGTTTAAAAATATGTAAGAATCTATAAGGTAAAGTTTCATATAAGGGGTAAAGTTATTTTTCATTTGCGATGACTTACACATAGCATTTCGAGCGAATGTAATATTACTACAATGAAGTAGATGGAACTTTAAACGAAGTCGTCGGTATTGCTGGGGAAAGCATTGCAGGGTCTGGTTTGCGGCAAATGAAATCTACTTGGCATACGTTTAAAAATTTAGAGATGACATCAATGGGGGTAATTACAGCAACAGCGGTTGCGCCTCTTGATTCCCCCTGGTTCTGCGGACATTTTCCAGATAATCCGGTTCTTCCTGCGATAGCCCAGTTGGCAATCGTTTTAGAGATTGCCAACAAAGCATACGATCAGAATATGATTGCCCAGGCAGTCAACAGGACAAAATTTAGAAGGATTATAAGACCTTGTGAAATGATCGACATTCTCATGTATCCGGTTGAAGGGAAGACCATGACATATTCCTTTCAATTAACTGTCAATGGAGAAATCGCCAGTAAGGGATCAATGAAAACAGCGTTAGCCAAATCGTTATCAATCCAAGGAGAGAACAAAACAATGCAGGGATGGACAATTCAGGAGACTATTGAAGGGGTGGCACAAATTGTTATCGACGAATTAAAGCTCGAAGATGTAACCCCGCAGACATTTGATCCGGACCTTGACCTTGTGGACGAGGTCGGCGTCGACAGCATGGATCTTGCCACCGTGGCACTGGTGCTTCAGGATGAATTCGGCATCACCATAGATGAAGACGATTATCCGAAATTGAAAACCATTCGTCTCATTGCGGAATATGTGCTTCAACATGCAGCTGTAAAAAATCAAGCCATATAAATCAACAAGGGGTCATCTATTGAAACCCAGTAAACAAAGGGCTGACGATTTCCAAACGTCGGATGCCGCAGCCTGGAAGTTTTCCGATATTCTTGCGGTTTCGGGCGTTCGTGAAAAATGGGAAAAGGTCCGGGCATACTTTTACCTGCGGGAATCGACCTATGACATGACGCGCCGGTGCAATATCCGCTGCGAAGGCTGTTATTACTACCAGGGTGAGAAGTCCACGACCCGTGAAGAGAGCGATCCGGATCAATGGCGCCGGTTGATGCGCGCGGAGAGGGAACGAGGGATTACCTACGTTGTCCTGGCAGGGGCCGAGCCATCTTTGGTGCCGGCGCTCTGTGAAATCTGTTTTGATGAAATTCCCCTGGGGTGCATTGCCACCAATGGGATCAAGCCTGTTGACAGTGCGATCGATTACAAGATCCATATTTCCGTGTGGGGAAACGATGAAACCAGCGGGCGGCTGCGAAACGCCAAAAACATGCTTCGCACCCAGATCGACAACTACAAAAATGATCCCCGGGCTGTTTTTATCTACACATTCACCCGGAACAATATTGACGAGGTCCATGACGTTGCGGAAATCCTTGCGCAAAACGATTGCAGGATATCCTTTAACATGTTTTCCGCCCCCGTGGGGTACAGCGGCGACTTGCGGCACGATACGGTTTCCCTTCAAAAAACCCGGATTGCAATGCAGCGCGTCTGCGAGGCCTATCCGGAAAATGTGGTTTTCTCTGCGTATAATATTGTCGCGCATACCCATGAACTGGGGTTGCACGATTTGTTCTCCTGTCCGTATCCCCGGGTCAATGCCTCGACGGATATCGGCCTGGGCCGTTCATTTCGGCATTACCGCACGGACTTGACCTGGGACAGGAGCGCCGCCTGCTGTGTCCCGGATACCGATTGCGCTGATTGCCGTCATTATGCGGCGGGAAGTGCCGTTGTTACATCACGGATGTTCCGGCACGCTTCAGATCCGGAATTGTTCAAGGCATGGCTCGATTATGTGGATGTTTACCTCGCAGTGTGGGTCAGGGGATATGCAAAAGGTCCGAGCCTGTGTCAAAATCTGGTTGCACCGCCCTGGCACGATATTTTTGAAAAGCATGTAAGCTCTGGAGTTGTTTAATGATAACAGTAAGTTCGTTGCTTGATAGGGATTGGTATGAGCGTTATAAAAGAATTTCTCAACTCAATATGCGCAGTTCCATATATGATGTGACAAACCGGTGTAACCTGCGGTGTAAGGGATGCTTTTTTTTCTCATCCGGCGAGGATAAGGTTGCCGGCGAAGAGACAGACCCCGCCAAATGGGGCACTTTTGTGGAAGCAGAAATGCAAAGAGGGGTAAATCTTGCCATTTTGATCGGCGGGGAGCCGACGCTCTGCCTCGACCGGGTTGAGCAGTTCTACAAGCGGATGCCGACTTTCTGCGCGACCAACGGCTTGATTAAAGTTCCCCGGGACCGATTTCCGGATATGATGGTGGGTATTTCCCTGTGGGGGGACGAGGAAGACGAAAAGCGCCTTCGGGGTCAAAACACGTTTTTAATTTCCAGCAAAAACTATACGGGGGACCCTTACACCTATTATCTTTATACGGTTACCCCGAAACAGATCGGAAGAACCGAACGGGTGATCAAGAATATTCGTGATGCCGGGCTGAAAGTGCATATGCAGTTGCTGTCAAATGACGAAGGTGTAGACGGTTTTTCCTGGAACGAGGCGGAACTTGGTGATTTGTGCATGGAAATGGACGAAATGCTCGATGCCTACCCGGATACCGTGATTTCCTCCAAGTATTACCACAAAGTTATTACCACCGGCAAAATGCTCGACCGGACCTTTGGTTGGCAGGAATGCCCGTCGGTTACTGAACCCATGGATACCCGTAACCCGCGTCCCAAGCGTTTGATCCGGTTTGTCCGCTGGGCTTCTGATCTCCAGAGCATGCACAGGTGCTGCACATCGGCCACCCGGGACTGCGCCACGTGCAAGGATGGGGCGGCGCACATGAGCTGGATAATGGTTAACAAGCGGGCGCATATGCGTTCTTCCAGGGATTTTCAAAACTGGATCGAGGTGTATGAAATGTTTGCCAAGCTGTATCAATTCCTTCCCTGGTAGGTAACAACGGTCCATGAGAATCCGAAATAGCGTTATTGTCGGGTATGATATTATATCTCCTTTGGGAACTGATCTGGATGTGCAGTGGCATGCGGCGTGCCGGGGAACCAGCGGTATTGGTCCGCTCACCCGCTTTCCCATTGATGCAGGTTTCCCTGTTCAAATCGCCGGACAGGTTCCTGAATTCGATGCGAGCCCCTATCCGTTTTTAAAACCCCGGGAAATTGCCAACTGGAAGTCCCCGATTTTCAAACATGCCCTCCTGGTGGTGCACCGCGCGCTTCAAAAAAGCGGTATTGAAATTACGGAAAAACTGGCGCCGCGCGTGGCTGTTACCTTCAGTTCCGCGGTTGGCGGCCTGGATTCGGTGCTGGCGGCGGACAGGCGCATGCAGGCGGAAAACAAATTGCCGCCCCCCTTTACCAACCCGAATGCCTGTATCAATATGGTTACCGGTAAAATTGCCATTCTGACCGGTGCCACCGGTCCGATTGCCGCCACCATCACCGCTTGTGCCACGGGCGCGACCTCGATGATCATGGGGGATATGCTCCTTGCGGCGGGGAGGGCGGACGTGGCGATTTGTGGAGCAGTCGATTTTGCGATTGTCGAGCCGATCGTGGCTGGTTTTGCCACCATGAACGGTGCTTACCGGCCCAAGCCGGGTAAAGCCGAACTGTCCCCCCAGGCATCGAGCCGCCCTTTTTCGAACGGGCGTCGCGGGTTCGTAATCTCCGAGGGGGCGGGGGCCGTGATCCTGGCCACCCCTGAATTTGCAGCGGCGCACGGGATAGACGCCCGTATCGGGATTCGGGGCTGGTCTATGACCGCAGACGCACATCACTTTGTTGCCCCCTATGAGCCTACTGTTCGGCGATGCATGCTCGAAAGCATCGCCGATGCCGGCATCCAGCCGGAAGATATCGATGCGATAAACGCGCACGCCGCATCCACACAGGTTGGCGACAGGGTGGAATATGATGCCATTTACGCGGTTTTCGGGGGACAGGTGCCGCCCGTAACCGCCAACAAGTCCATGACGGGACATGCCATGGGCGCCTCGAGCGCCATTGAATCCGTATTTGCCATGGAGGGGATGGTTAACAGCACTATTATTCCGACCATCAATTACGAACCGGATGCGGAAATGCCGTTGGAACAGATCGTGGTGCGGCAGCAGCCCCTGGAACAGGAGTTTGT
>SLIE01000121.1 GCA_007135795.1 Desulfobacterales bacterium | reverse complement strand
CAAATTCAGGCATTGCAGATGGTGAGGCGGCATGTGGATTTGCTTGAAAAGAGTCCAGGGTTCAAACCGGGCATAAGTGATCAGATAGCCGAATATTTGTCTTTCAGAGACGAAATGAACCGGTTTTACAGGCGGTATTTTGAACCCGTATGTTCAGAAAAATGTTATGGCTCTCACTTGAGTGCCTGTTGCTCCAAAGACGGCATCATTACGTTCTGGGCAGATCATGTGATCAATGTGATTGAATCCGGGGATGGCGCGCTCGATCGGTTGGGGATGGTTATAAAAAACCCGGCGTATCAGGATAAGTGCATTTATCTACAGAAAAATGGATGTGCATGGAAAGTAAAGCCGGTTGTTTGTGAGATGTTTTTGTGCCCTGAAGCCGAAAAAAGCGTATTCGATTTTCATCCGGAAGCAGAAAGGGACCTGTGCGGATTGAAGAAACGGAAAAAAAAATTTACATGGCCGGAGCAACCGGTTTTATTTGAAACTCTGGAAGATTTATTTGTTGAAGCGGGGCTTGACTCCGAGTTGATGTACATGCACAAGAGTCCTGGCTTGTTGCGGTTGATAAGAAAACGGAAACCATAAATGAAAAGAATTCGCTTGAATGACTATAATTGTCAGGTCATATCCTTATTCTATCGTTTGCTGACAGAAAATAAATGATCAGTCCGACCAAATCCGAATCCACCCGGGTCTAATTGATAAACCGTGGAGAGGGATCCAGAGGCGATCTCCTTGGCGGATCGGCTTTCTTCTCCGAATCCGTTTTGGCGTTATTGTCGGACGGAGCGAAGGAGACCATGGTGGTATCGATGCTTCCCACAAAAACATCACTCGATATCCTGAGGATTTTCCGGGAGGGGTCTGTGCTGACATAGATCCGCGCCTCATGAAGCCTGTCATCGTCTTCCGAAGCATTTTTGTCGCCAAGGTTTTTTACACGGGGGGAGATAACAATAGCCTCATAGGTGGTTCCCCTAACCCGGATATCTGTTTTTTCAATGGCGGTAAGCTCAATCAAATAACGGTTTTTTCCTGTAAATGTATCAAATTGTCGCGTGTCGCCAACGTCCCACTCCAGGCTAAGTGCGAGAAACACGGCAGAAAAAGGGTCCAGCGTAAAATTGTCCGGGTTGAACCGGATCTTTTTCACGTTGCCGCGGCGATCTTCATGAACAGATTCTATCTCCCCATTGGGCAGAAATGTAATTTCGGTATTTTGGCGGCGATGATTTTCCCGACTGTTGTACGCTGAGTTTTTGGGGTAGAGGGTATCTTTCGCAACAAGTGCCTCAGTGTTGAAACGGAGTTTGTAAAAAAAATCTACAAACCGGTTGGTACGGGCGCTCGCTTTGATCTGGTAATTCATTCCGTTTTGTTCCAGATTCAATTCAAGTGTGCCCGCTGGTACCCCCTGCCAGGTGACGGTATAGGTGTATTGTCCAAATCGCGGCTCAAACGTGTCCGGCTTGGGAGAATATACAGGTGTGGTAATTTCCACCTCATCCGGTGGAATCTTGTCGCCATAAACGTTGTCATTGTGCATGAATATCACTGTAAACAGGAAGATCGGAAAAAAAAGTGCCAGATTGTTTTTCATTAGAAAACAGGTTCCGTTATTGCTCGCTGAATTCCATTCAACAGATGCTTCGTAGAGCTCTGTGAGGATGAACGTTTAATTTAACACGAATAAATTCGTAATGGTCGTTTTATTTATGCTAAAATATGCTTTATTTTATTGTCTGTCAATCGTGACGACTTCTTAAAAGCGCAATCTTTCAGTATTTGCGGTTTACGCCGTGTAGGCATACACGTACCCTTAAGCACTCTGTATCTTTCAGGATTATCGCAAATCTTGATCTTAAACGTTTTAAAACGGTATCGGATCGTGACTTTTTACAACGTCAAAAGAAGCGAATACCACGGCTTAATGGTTTCAAGGGTCCCGCGTGTTTAGCGCTCTGATTCCGAAGAACACCTATGCCTTGAATTAAAATTAAAAAAAGGCTATAAATGCCCGATCAAAGGCCCTTGGTGGTTATCACCAAAAAGGAACGATAACAGGATCATTATGGTGGCCTAAAATATTTGCAGGTTTACTGCTCGGAGTTTTTATGAAAAAATCACATTCGGGCGCGAACCGATTAGATATTATTATCTATTATATTATCTTTCACGCCTTTGCCCTACTGGGAAGAATTCCACGGAAAATGGCTTTCAGGCTCGCCCAATGGATCGGCCGGCTATGGTTTGCCGTTGACATGCGACACAGGAAGGTAGCCATTGAAAATCTTTCTATGGTTTACGGGGCGACCATGTCGCCTTTCGAGATACGGCACTTGGCGCGCAGGGTGTTTTGCAATCTTTCCAACATTGTCTTTGAAATCGGTTGGAGCCTGTACCTGAACGATGCTCGGTTGCGCAAGTATTTTCGGTTTCAGGGAATGCACCACCTGAATGCCGCAGAAAAAAAAAGGAAAGGGGTGTTAATTTTAACGGCACATATTGGTAACTGGGAGTTACTTATGAGAGCGGCCGGTATGATCGGTTTTTCGGTAAGCGCCGTTTATCGCCCGTTTGACTTTAAACCCCTGGATATGTTTTTCGCTCATTTGCGCAGCAGTTCCGGAACCAAGCTATTTCCAAAAACGAAAGCCATGCGAAAAATCATGCGAAGCCTTAAAAATAATGAACTGGTCGGTATTTTGCTTGACCAGCACGCTGGGCGTGCTGCTGGCATTCCCGTGGATTTTTTAGGCATTGAAGCGGGGACGAGCAAGGGGCTTGCGCTTCTTGCCAAAAGTACGGGAGCGCCTGTTATCCCGGCCTTCCTGGTCAGAGAGGACGGTTTTTACAGCATAATGTTCGGGCAGGAACTGACTTTTATTGAAACCGGAGATAATGATTTTGATTTACGGGAAAATACCAGGTTGTACAATCAAATGATCGAAGCCATAATACTGAAATACCCGGAACAATGGTTCTGGGTTCACAGACGATGGAAAACCCGGTCTCATCGCCGGCGTTCTGAGAAGCGTGTTGAACCGACAAATTTGACGACTTCGTAAAAGGGTATCTCAATTATTTCTAATACATTATAACGTTCGCCGTAACTGCAATAGATACTCTATAAGGTTCCCAAGTGTTGTGTTTTCGAATTTTACAAAGTCCTCAAAAACGGTTTGAATAACCATTAGGGGTGGTGTGAAAATGAATTTAAAATTTCCTGATTATATCAAGTCCATCCGGCCGTACAAGCCCGGGAAACCCATCGAAGAACTCGAAAGGGAGTATGGGATCAGTGATTCCATAAAACTGGCATCAAATGAAAATCCCCTGGGTCCTTCGCCTGCGGCGATAACGGCGATGATGGGTTTTATGGAAAAACTGCATCGATATCCGGATGGGCAGGGACATTGTCTTGTTGAAAAACTCTCCGGAAAATTTAATATATCTCCGGAATGCATTGTCCTGGGCAATGGATCGGATGAAATCATAGGGATGCTCACCCGGGCGCTGCTTCAAACCGGGGACGAGGTGATATTAACGGAACCTTCGTTCCTTATGTATGAAATCATGGTTTTGTCGTGTGGTGCCGTACCGGTCTTTGTGCCGCTGAAATCATTTTTTGCCGACCTTGATTCCATTATAGCCCAGATCACTGACAAGACTCGCATTATTTTTCTTAATAACCCGGTCAATCCCACGGGTACCATCATTACCAAAAAAGGGTTTGACGCTTTTCTTGAAAAAGTTCCCGAAGATGTTCTAGTGGTAATCGATGAAGCCTACATCGAGTTTGCAAAGGATCCGGATTGTCTGCAAGGTATTGATTACTGCTCGGACAAGCATCCGGTTGCCGTGTTAAGGACGTTTTCCAAAGCTTACGGGCTTGCCGGAATCCGTATTGGTTACGGTTTGATGCCGGCGGCGCTTGCGCGTATCCTGCACCGGATCAGGCAGCCGTTTAATGCAAACGCCCTTGCACAGACAGGTGCGTGCGCGGCGCTCGATGACAATGGTTTTTTGAACAAAACAGTATCGCTTGTGCATGAGGAACTGGATTTTCTGTATGCAGGGATCGAACATCTGGGGTTGAATTATTTTCCGACAGAAGCGAATTTCTTTTTGATTGACGTGGAAAGGGATGCTGATGCGGTATTTGAAGAGATGCTTCGGTTGGGTGTAATTATCAGGTCCATGGTTTCTTATGGTTACCCCACCTACATACGGGTTACCCCCGGCCTTAGAAGGGAAAATGAAAGGTTTCTGGAAGCATTTGCAAAAACGATGGGGAAGGCCCCTGTTTCGTGAGGGCAGGTATTGACGACTGTGTAAAAAGTTCAATATCTTCGTTACGCGCAATCTCTCAGAATTTGCGGCTTACGCCTTGTAGACATACAGGTGCATTTAAGTGCCCTGCATTCTACGGTATTGTGCACGCCTTGAATCTTGAACTTTTTACAAGCCTGTTGACCCCGACTTTTTTACGGCGCCATCAAGTATGATTTGCTGATCCGGCCATACAAGGGGTAAGTATCTTTGGCTTTTCCAAGACCTTGTAACCTGGGGTTCTCCATTGTACTTGTCCTTAACTGTTTCTTGCGGAGTTTACAATCATGAATACAGAAATGGGAAACCAAAAGTCCTTGTTGATAACAATTGACGGACCGGCCGGTGCGGGAAAAACCACTGTAAGCAGAATGCTTGCCAGTCATCTTGATTTTTTATACGTTGACACGGGAGCCCTGTACCGGGGGGTGGCATTTGAAGTGTTTTCCAGAGAGATCGATCCGGAAAATGATCGGGAGCTTGAAAAAATTGTGCCGGACCTGAATTTACAATTTGAATATTCGAATAAGGGTACACGCCTTGTTTTAAAAGGGGATGACATCACAGATCGTATTCGGACGCCTGAAATAACCATGCTTGCATCCAAAGTTTCGGCCAGCCCCATAATTCGCAATGCGCTTCTTGACGTGCAAAAGCAGATGGGTGCAAGGAAATCTGCCGTATTTGAAGGACGGGATATGGGTACGGTCGTCTTCCCGGATGCGGATGTGAAGTTTTTTTTGACTGCGGACGTAAAGGCACGCGCCATGCGTCGTTTTACAGAGTATGGGGATGGCGGGAAGCAATGTTTTGACGAGGTACTTGAAGACATGGTAAAAAGAGATGCGGATGATTCGTCCCGCGCGATCGCCCCGTTACGACCCGCAGATGACGCGATAATCATTGACTCCAGTGGGTTATCGCCGGATTCGGTTGTTGAAAAAATGGTAGAACATATAAATAGTGCCCGACCGAAAACCAGGATTTTAGGTCAAGATCAAGGACGGCGAAAATTTTAACCGCAGGAATACGAAGCGTATTTTGAGGATTAAAATTTGAGCCGGACGCAGAGATTGGCGAAAAAGGCGGTTTTCGTTCAGGCACTGAATAGTAAGATTGCATAGTACCCGGGGAAAGGTGGTTCGGCGGCGGGCAATGGGTATGACCGCTTCGTAATGATTTTTCTGGGTTGACTTTGTACAGCCCATTTCAAAAACCCATATTTTGTCCATGCCTGATACTGACCTGGCCTGATGCGTATGTTGCGCTTTGCTTCGATCAGCGCCAACCTACGATAGTCAGTGGTAGCAACGATGGGCCGCAATTGGTTAGGACGACGCGTTTTCCTTCCTGCCATATATTTGTCTATCTTTTTAACAAGCTATCTCAAAATAATCTAACACCCTCTGGCGACGTTGTGAGGTTCTGTAAAATGCTCACATATAACATATATGTTCCGCTTTCTCATCGCCTCGCGCCTTGCCAGCGGGCGTGATCTTTTTTTTGAGATAGCTTGTCGTCAGAATATATAATTCAGAACCTGCGTAAGGTATTCCCACTATCGTCGGGTCTGGTCAAAAATCCTGGTTTACAATCGGGTCATAAAGTCTGCCAATGTTCGAAATTGGGGATGAACGTAATTTTAGATTTTAAACTTCTTGGTAGGGTTTATCTTTAGATACCAATGATTTTTCATGCATTTCGGAAACTCTTGGGGCAAATTAAAAGGGTTTTTTCGAAATTAATGATTGTTTTTTTGTTTTATCTTTGTTAATCAAATCGTTTTATACTCCACGTCGTTAGAACGTTTTGGAGTTAGTTTATTAGGCTAAAGGGGGTACTTTTTTTAATGGAAAATTTTGAGAACAGTGACGTAGATCAGATGGAACTTGCCGATTCGAATTCAGACACGGATGTGGTCGAGATTGCCGATGAGATTGAAGATGGCGATCAGACAATGGAATCTCTTATGGAAATGTACGAGGAAAGCCTCAATCGTTTCGAAGAAGGGGAAGTTGTCAATGGTAGAATCATATCCGTGGACAAGGACTACGTGCTGGTAGACGTGGGGTACAAGTCCGAAGGACAGATTTCGATTTACGAGTTCAGGAACGACCAGGGAGAAATCGAAGTTGAAGTAGGTGACGTTGTAGAAGTCATGATTGAATTTTGGGACGAGGAAGAAGAAAGAGTTGTCCTGTCCAAGGAAAAAGCCGCCAAGGTGAAGGTCTGGGATTCCATAAAAGATGTCTTTGAAGCGGATGGTATCGTTGAAGGTGTTATCAGCAATCGTGTCAAAGGTGGATTTTCTGTTGATATCGGTATTCAGGCATTTTTACCCGGTTCACAGGCGGATCTTCGGCCGATTCGAAATCTGGATGAAATGGTGGGCAAGACGTTTGATTTCAAAGTTTTGAAATTCAATCGCAAGCGAAACAATATCGTTCTCTCACGCCGCGTTATTCTTGAAACCGAACGTGAAAGCAAACGCGCCGAAACGCTGGCTGCCATAGAAGAAGGCAAGACCATGGAAGGCATGGTTAAAAATATCACCGAATATGGTGTTTTTGTCGATCTTGGTGGCGTGGACGGCCTTTTGCATATTACTGATATATCATGGGGACGGGTAAAGCATCCTTCCGAACTGTTCGGCATTAGCGATCCCATCAATGTTATGGTTCTTTCTTTTGATGCCGAAAACGAAAGAGTCTCTCTGGGGATGAAACAACTGGTTCCGGATCCATGGTCATTTGCAGAGCAGAAATACCCGGTGGGAACCCGCATCAATGGCCGTGTGGTAAGTTTGACCGATTACGGTGCATTTGTTGAAGTGGAGGAGGGGATAGAAGGATTGATCCATGTTTCGGAAATGTCGTGGACCCGTAAGATTCGTCATCCTTCCAAAGTGGTTTCAGTGGGGGATGAAGTCGATGCCGTGGTTCTTGATATCAGACCTGAAAATCGTCGCATTTCGCTTGGCATGAAACAGACAATGCCGAATCCGTGGGATGTGATCAGTCAAAACTATCCGGTTGGATCGGTCATTGAAGGCAAAATCAAGAATATTACCGACTTCGGAATTTTCATCGGCATTGATGATGATATTGATGGTTTGGTTCATATATCCGATATCTCCTGGACCAAGCGGATTAAACATCCGTCCGAACTCTATAAGAAGGGGGATGTCATCCAGGCCAAGGTATTGGATATTGATAAGTCAAGCGAGCGGTTTTCTTTGGGAATCAAGCAGCTTCAGGATGATCCATGGAAAACCGTGGCCGACCGTTATCCGGTTAATACCGATATTAATGGTATAGTGACCAATGTCACCGATTTTGGTGTCTTTGTGGAGCTTGAAGAAGGTATCGAAGGGCTGGTTCATATTTCCGAAATCAGCAGGGAAAAGATAAAAACCCCGGTCGGCAAATATAATGTGGGTGACCAGATTACTGCACGGGTAATCAATATCAATACCGATGAAAGACGGATCGGTCTTTCTATCAAGCGACTGGAAGCGGAAGATGATGGTGAGTTTCTCCAGGAGTATGTCACCAACATGAAACCGACCTCTTCGAGTTTCGGTGAGTTGCTTCAGGAAAATCTTAAAGTCAAGTTCCACCAGGAAGAAGAGATCTCCGAGTTGGCGGATTCCAGCCAGGAAATCGAGGGCGCTCAATCGGTCGATGAAAACGTTGATCCGGAAGTCGAGGAAATCAGCTTGAAAGTAGAGAGCGAACAAGCTGAATCAGAAAAATAAGATCCCGATCAGGTATAATAGCAGTTGATTCTTTCCGGCCGGGTCCGGATAAGTGAAATCACTCGCAAAAAATGATAACCGGCGGTAAGATCGAAGAATAATAACCAGGGAGAGTGGACGACAAGTACATTTCCTCTCCCTGGTTTCTGAGATCCGCCGGTTTTTTATTTTCACATTTCGAAGCGGTGAAACTTCTGTTAATTTTCCCGGTTATTTATGAGATCGCTAAAGCGTGCCGCGACTTTTGACGACGCCATCCAATTCTGGGTTTTGTTTCCTGTCCGGGCTGTTGAATTTGTTAGGTTTAAAAAAAAGGATTAACCT
>SLIE01000329.1 GCA_007135795.1 Desulfobacterales bacterium | reverse complement strand
CATGAGCGAAATTAATCAGGTCGGTTGACCGGTACAGCATTGAAAAGCCGATGGCGATAACTGCATAAATTGCACCGTTGGTAATGCCTGAAAAAAAATATTGTAGAAATTCCTGCATGGGTTTTATCCGTTTCCGGTACCGGCCGACAGGGCCGGGTGTTATTTGGTGCCTGAACGAAACCGGGATCTTTTCGTCAAGGTTGATGGCTGATTTAAAGGAAGGCGAAAATTCCAACCATCTCATTTTCATAATTGAAATTTTCGCCTGACCCTAAGATTAAGATAAAAAATTGGTGAAAGACGGTTATAGACAGTGTGAATCAGTCAAGCAGTGCCCAGGTCCCATCCTTGATTTCAATCATGACGAATGCATCCGGAGCAAGACCGTTGTGATTTGTTTCAGAGAAATTGAACTCACCGCTGATCCCCACATGGCCCTTGATATTTTCAAAATTGTCCCTGATTTTATTTTGATCGCCGCCTGTTCCCTTCATGGCTTCGGCGAGGAGGTTGACGGCATCATACGCATATCCGCCAAAGGATGATGCCGGTTCATTGAAACGTTTTTCATAAGCTTCTATATAGTCGAGCAATACTTGTTTTTGCGGGTCATCATCCGGCAGTAGATCCGCAACCAGGATTTTTCCGGTGGGGAGGCGGATTCCCTCCGCGGACGCTCCCGCAAGTGCAATAAAACGTGGGGATGCTACCCCGTGGCTCTGGTAAAGTGGAATGTCGAGGCCAAGCTGATTGACATTTCTCGCCACCACTGCCGGACCGGGGTTGGTTCCCCAGCATACGATGGCATCCGGATTGCCCCTGCGCATGTTGGTAAGCTGTGCGGTCATGTCTGTATCGGAGATGCCGAAATTTTCCTGTGCAACGATCTTGATGCCATAATCGTCCGCCTGTGCGATTAGCTGATCCCTGCCGCTTTCCCCGAAGGAATCCGACACGGTAATAATAGCCACGTTTTCAATTCCATTGTCTCTCATATGGCCGTAAATGCTGCTGACCGCATGAATATCGCTTTGTGCGGTCTTGAAAATCCATGGTTTAATGGGCTCTGTGATCCTGTTACCGGCGGCACAGCTGATCAGCGGCACCCGGGCCCGCTCCGCCACTGGAATGGCAGCCAGGGATGTCGGGGTCAGACTGGGACCGATTATGGCGGTTACCCTGTCCCTGGTGACGAGTCGCCGGGCATTCATGACCGCTCTTGACGGATCTCCTTCGGTATCATAAATGATTGCTTCGAGCATATGCCCGTCAATGCCCCCATTGGCGTTGATCCTGTCAATGGCAAGATCCATTGACTTTCTTTCAGGGTCTCCCAGAAATGAAGCCGGTCCAGTGATGGAGAAGATGCCGCCTATCTTGAAAGGTGCTTTTCCCGTTTGTCCGGATACCGTGGTCACACAAAGGATTCCGGCGGCAATAACCATGGCTGTGGCCAGGGCAATGAAACGGCGTTTGTTAATTTTTAACATATGCTTCTCCCCTTTACTTGATTTGATCCCGGGCAGGATCGGCCTTTGTCGGATCCCGGGAGGTTTTACGACAAAAAGGTATTGTCGTCTTATTTACGCGTGATGGCGTCGTAAGAGTCCCATCTATTTTGTGGGCGTATCTTAAGGTGCGCTTGGAAAACAATGTGTATGTTGCTGCATATGAAAAGCATTATGCTTTACATCTTCCGGATTGGCATGAATGCCTCGAGTAAGCCCGGCCAAGCCATGGCAAATTTCAGTTTGCGGATGATAATTACATGGTGTAGAGCTTGTCCCCGTCTATAATGTCAACACCCTTTTCAGACAGGATTGAGACGGCTTCTTCGATTTTGTCGAAGCGAAAGATCATGATGGCATTGTCACCGCTTTGCTGAACAAACGCGTACATATACTCCACGTTGATTCCGGCCTCGGTTAAAAGCCCCAGGATGCCATGAAGCCCCCCCGGGCGATCACTGACCAGCGCAGCCACCACAGGTGTTTTTTTTACCGTGAAGCCGTTTTTTTTAAGCGCATCTTCCGCCTTGGTCGTGTTGTCCACAATCAGGCGAAGGACGCCAAAATCCGAAGTGTCGGCCAGAGACAAGGCCCGGATATTCACGCCGGCACCCGACAGTGTTTTTGTGACATCCAGTAATCGGCCTGCTTTGTTTTCCAGAAAAATCGAAATCTGTTGGGCTTGCATATGTTTCCTCCCTTGAGGGCGCTTTTTTGTTGGTATCTTTTCCTGCGGACCTTTTTTCAGAAGGGATGCATTGATATGAAATCAACAGGCATCCGGTGCTTAAAATATTCTTCGATCAATTACGCGTGCGGCTTTGCCTTCGCTCCGAGTGATGGTTTTTGGCTCCGCAAGCTTGACGGTGACTGAAACCCCCAATGTCTCCTTGACATTGTTTTCAATCAAGGTGCTTAAGCGTTGGAGTTCCTTGACTTCGTCCGAGAATGTTCTGTCGCTGATTTCAACCTTGACCAGAAGCGTGTCCAGATTGTCCTTCCGGTCCACTTCAAGCTGGTAATGCGGCTCGATGCCATCTATCTCCATGAGCACACTTTCGATCTGTGACGGAAAAACATTTACCCCCCGAATGATCAGCATGTCATCGGTGCGCCCGCTCAGCTTGTTCATTCTTGCCATGGTTCTGCCGCAAATGCAGGGATCGGGATTGAGAGATGTAATGTCTCTTGTCCGGTACCGGATTATGGGGAATGCTTCTTTTGTTATCGATGTTATGACCAGTTCTCCGGTTTCGCCGTAGGGGAGTACTTCACCCGTCTTCGGATCGATAATTTCCGGGATGAAATGATCTTCGAAGATATGAAGCCCCTTTTGCGCTTCATGGCATTCTATGGATACACCCGGACCAATGACTTCGCTCAGGCCGTAAATATCGACAGCCTTGAGATTGAGCTTTTCCTCGATTTCCTTTCGCATGTTTTCCGACCAGGGCTCTGCACCAAAAACACCAAAACGGAAATTGAGATCCCTGAAGGAAACATCCATTTCTTCCGCAGCTTCAGCAAGGTGCAGTGAATATGAGGGCGTGGCGGTCAGGATAGTGGGTTTAAAATCTTTCATGATAATAACCTGCCGGCGGGTATTTCCCCCGGAGACCGGAATAACCGATGCGCCAAGTTTTTCCGCCCCGTAGTGCACGCCCAGTCCCCCGGTGAAAAGACCATAGCCGTATGCATTGTGTATGATATCCCCCCGGGTAGCCCCGCCCGCGGTAAGGGCGCGTGCCATAAGTTCCGACCAGGTATCGATATCTCTTGCAGTGTACCCGACGACCGTGGGCTGGCCCGTGGTGCCTGAAGAAGCATGAATACGCACGATGTTATCCATGGGTACCGCAAACATGCCAAAGGGGTAATTGTCCCTGAGATCCTGTTTATAGGTGAATGGCAGGCTTCTTAAATCTTTGAGCGTCTTGACATCACCCGGTGAAATGCCTGTTTCCTTGAATTTCGACCGGTAAAAAGGGACCGTGGCATAAACGCGTGACAGGGTTGCCTGCAGACGCCTGAGCTGTATTGACTCAAGTGCTTCCCGGGGCATTGTTTCATATTCAATGTTATAAATCATCTTTCCTGTATCCTCCAAGCTTTTATATATATCGTATTTCCGGTTTTTATTTTGCCGACTCCCTGTTAGACTGATGTAACAGTCCGTCATAAAAAGAAAAAGCCGCAGGGCGGATGCCCCACGGCCATAAAAAAAAATGAAAACCACGGGGCGAGCGTTGTGCGTCTTCCCATGGTTGAGATACTCCGGTTTTTTAAAATTTCACTAAGTTGTTCCGGTTGATCCATATGATCCATGGGAAGACTTTCTAAAAAAGAAAAATTTCCCAAAATTTACCGGAAAGGCTTTTTTGGCGGTCATGGTTTTTTTATCCGTTTATGGATTACGATTTCTGCTTGAAAGTCACTTCGGAAAATTTTGCAACGGTTTATATAAATCAAGACACCCGGCCTTCCCGAAATTATTCCCATATGGCCGGATACCCCTCTTTCGTTACTTTTTCTAAACGTATGGAGTATTTATGTCAAGAAAAAAAACTATTCCTTTAATCCCGCCTTGAACACGGCCGTCCGTTTTTCCAGAAATGCCGTCGTTCCCTCCTTTGCATCACCACTGGCCAGGCACAGGGCAAACGCATTGATTTCCATTTCACATCCATTGGCGAGGTCAACATCAACACCGCCATTAATAGTACTTTTGGCCGCATTTAGAGAGACTTTCCCCTTGGAGGCAATGACACCGGCTGTTTTTTGTACTTCCGCCATTAAACTGGCAACAGGAAAGACCTTGTTGATAATGCCCTTGTTTTCGGCTTCCTCGGCACTCATCATTTTCCCGGTAAATATCATCTCCTTTGCCAGGTTTTTGCCAACGATTCGCGACAGTCGCTGGGTTCCACCGAAACCCGGAATGATCCCCAGGTTTATTTCAGGCAGACCGATTTTGGCATTTTCGGAGGCATAGATAAAATCACAGGCAAGCGCCATTTCAAGTCCACCGCCCAGGGCAAATCCGTTCACCGCGGCAATCACCGGAACAGGAAGCGTTTGTAGTTTATTCATCACTTCGTGCCCTTTTTTTGCGAAATACCTGGCCTGGACCGGGTTGAGGGTGGATAGTTCACTGATATCCGCACCTGCGACAAAAGCTTTTTCTCCCGCACCCGTTAGCACAACCACACGCATCTCTTCGTTTTCGGCAATTTCATCGAGTAGTCCTGACAATTCCCGAAGCAATTGCGAATTTAGTGCGTTCAATGCTTTGGGGCGGTTGATGGTAATTGTTGCGACATGGTCTTTGTGTTCAAAAATAATGGTTTCGTATGACATGACGACTCTCCGCTTTAGTGTTATTTGCCAGGGAATTTAAAAATGTTTTGAAACGTAACTGATTCTTTGTTAAAAATATTTCTAATTCGTATGCGTGCTTATAAGTATAGGATCTATAGAAATTTTCCTCAACAGTTTTTAAAATGTGAAGGTCTCCGGGCCGCAGGGGTAGACTGCCTGGTGAATCAGTATGCATGGCAGGATCAAGGAATTTGTTTGCCTTGTTGTTGACCGTTTATGATCTTTATGTCATTGATATATGATTTGCTTTCTTCAATATTTTTTTTACAATTTTGTCAGCACATATATTTTTAGATAAATGAAACAATGGTTTTTGTCAATTGCGTTACGCTGCCGGTTTCCCGTCATTGATATGAAAGCAAGATGGGGATCCCCAGGCGGTTGACGGCAAATAATATGTCTATATCCCGGGAGTTTAATATGTTTGACATGGAAGACGAAGCGATAATCAAAGCCTATAAAAGGTATGCCAGGAATTATGATCTGCTTTTTGGCAAAATTTTTGAACATGGCCGGCGGCAACTGATGAAGAAGCTGAATTGTAAAGCCGGGGAACATGTACTCGAAGTGGGTGTGGGGACGGGTATCACGTTTCCTTTTTATTCGGATGATGTGTCTGTAACCGGCATCGATATTTCTCCCGACATGCTTCAGGTTGCCAAGAAATATTTAAACGGCAACAACCCCGGCAACAGGTCCTTGTTTCTCATGGATGCCCAGCGAATGAGTTTTGCCGACAATACATTTGATAAAATCGCTGCCATGTATGTTGTGTCGGTGGTGCCTCAACCGGAAGTACTCGTATCGGAGATGAAACGGGTCTGCAAGCCCGGCGGCGATATTTTCATTTTAAATCACTTCAGCAACCACAAACTGGTTCCGAAAATGGTGGAAACCGTCATGCTTCCATTCCAGAACCTCATCGGGTTCAGCCCGCGACTTTCCATGGACTGGCTGATCGGTAACATGGGCATACCGGTAATTGATATCGATTCTGTCAATCTGTTTGGTTACTGGACCCTGATACATGCCAAAAATGTTGAAAACTAGTTCGCTGAAAGGGGACAGATCAACCTTTGGGAATTACCCATCCCAAAGGTTGATCTGTCTTTTTTTTTCCTCTACCAATTCATTTTTCAGTATTTCTTCTGCAAATATCCGTATATGATATGTCATGTCAGTAGGGAATGCCCCCGGTTTACAGAAATGCCCGCAGATGACCGGAAACCGATTCAGGATATATTCAGGAAAAGGAGCACAATCATGACCGAAAGCAGCATCAACCGATTGTTGGACGCGATGGATGCCCTGGAAGATGGCATTTATATCGTTGGTGAGGATTTGGTCGTGGAGTACATGAACAAAACCATGGTGGATCTTTTTGGCGAAGGGATCGGTAAAAAATGCTACGAGGTTATCAACAAAAAAGACAGCCGCTGTCCTTGGTGCTGTCATAAGGAAGTTTTCGAGGCCGGGGTAAAGCGGAATAGTGAGGTGTATATCCCGCATGTCGACCGAACATTTAACCTGGTCGATCTGCCGGTGGCCAACAAGGACGGTTCCCGGTCACTGCTGGCGATTTACAGGGACATTACCCAGAGCAAAAAGCAGGCTGCCGATCTCAAATCTTCCGAGGAAAATTATAAGCGCTTGTTTGAAACCGCCGACTGTGGTGTCTTTATCAGCAGTAAACGGGGACGGTTTCTGGATGTAAATCCAGCTTTGTTGAAAATGCTGGGATATACAGACAAAAAGGAATTTCTCGCACTGGATCTGGCCACCGAACTATATCTTGATCCGGAAGACAGGCGCAGGTACCAGCGGATTCTGGAGAAGCAGGGGAGCGTAATCGATTATGAGGTGGAATGGAAGAAAAAGGACGGCAGTCTCGTCCAGATTTTGGTGACCAGCAATGTCCGTTATAATTCAGAAGGTGAGGTAGAAGGATACGAGGGGATTCTGGTCGATCAGACCGAGCGGAAGCGAATCGAAAACAAGATGAGAGAGGCGCTTGACTTTCTGGATAAGATTATTCACTGCTCCCCCAATGCCATCATGGCGGCCGATCTCAAGGGCAATGTCATTATCTGGAACAATGGGGCTGAAAAGATACTCGGGTATAAAGCCGAGGATGTGGTTGGCAAGATGAAAATCACCGAAATATATCCCGACGGGTTGGCCTACCAGGTGATGCGGATGTTGCGCAGCGACGATTATGGCGGCAAGGGCATTTTGAGTTCATACCCGCTTTTGTTCAAAAGACGCGATGGCGGCGATGTGGAAGGGAACCTGTCGGCCAGCATTCTATATGATGAAGATGGGAAAGAAATCGCCTCGGTGGGTATTCTGGTCGATATCGGCGAGCGGTTGGCAATTGAAAGGACGCTCAGTGAAACGCGTCAGCAGTTGCTTCATTCTGAAAAACTGGCCGCCATGGGGAGGCTGACCTCTCAAATTGCCCACGAACTGAACAATCCGCTGTTTGGAATCATGAATACGCTGGAACTGATGAAAACAGAGATCCCCCCCACCAACAAGCGGCGAAAGCTCCTGGACATGTCCTTATCGGAAATTGAGCGACTGGCGGACATGCTGAAAAAAATGCTCACTTTTTCCAAGCCCGACCAGGAAGATAAGATCGAAATCAATATCAATATGGCCCTTGAAGATATTTTGATGTTTTATGAAAAGCGTTTCCGGGAAAACAGCGTCAAGATAAAAACATTCTTTACGCCGCATCCCGGGGTTGTTTTGGCTTCCAGGGACCAGTTGCGCCAGGTCTTTATCAATATAATCTCCAATGCCATGGATGCCATGCCTGACGGCGGCACCCTGAGCCTCTCGACCGAGATTCGGAATAATAATACGATGGATATCACCATCACCGATACCGGCATTGGCATTGAAGAGGAGAATCTCGAAAAGATATTCGAATCCTTTTTCACCACCAAAAAGGATATTGTCAAAGGCGTCGGATTGGGACTGTCGGTTTGCTATGGGTTTATCAATGACCTGGGCGGTGATATTCAAGTCCAGAGCAAGCCGGATGAGGGAGCAACCTTTATAATTTCGCTGCCGCTTTACCAGAAAACGGACGGGTAACCCTGACCCTAACAGTTTCTTGAACCAAAACCCTCTTTTCCACCAATTCAAACAAATGCCCGGGCGGATGCATCCGACCGGGCATTTGTTTACCCCCTTGGGGAATCTCGGATTGCCCCTCGATGATAAACCAGAACCCGCGCCTTTGCATTACCAGAAATCTGCTTGATGCCTCGGAAACATCTCCATAGCCGGTTTTTGTACACTTCCCTCTGAATTTGCGGCTTACGCCTTGTAGGCATACACGTACACTTAAGTACTCTGCATTCTATGGTATTGTGTAAGCATTGGTCTTGAACCCTTTACGATGCCATCAGATTGTAATCTTCAAAATCCACCTAATATTTCCTCGGTTAATAATTTTACTTTCCTTGATCTTGATGAAAAATCCTGGTTTTCATTCGTGCACGATTTATCACGATGTCGGCAGTAAACGCTTTAGTCACCTGGGTTCATCCGGTCGCTGGGGCAAGTTGTTTCCCGCGTCACAGGTGAACCCGTCCAGACGGGGATATTGCTATGGGAAATGGGGTATGAATATATAGGTATTATATTTATAATAAAAAAAAAAAAGATCT
>SLIE01000063.1 GCA_007135795.1 Desulfobacterales bacterium | reverse complement strand
TATCAGTTCGCACAAAAGATCAACACGGTAATCCTCCCGGGTGATATGATGCCCACCCCCCATGTTCAGCCAGGTCATGTTCTGCATAAATGTCCCGAACCGTTTTTCAAAGGCATTGAGGGTCCGTTCCAGGGCATCCGCGTTCTGTTCGCATAACGTATGAAAATGAAGCCCGGATATGCCGTCAAGGGATCTGTCTTTAAATTGATCCCGGGTAATACCCAGCCTGGAGCCTGGGGCACACGGGTCATATATGGCCGCAGGCGATTCCGAATGTTCCGGATTGACCCGTAACCCGTATTGAATCGGTTTTCCCTTCCCGGGGATCAGGGGCCTGAAACGCTCCCACTGAGCAAACGAGTTGAAAATCAGAAAATCCGAATACGTGGCGGCTTCGATGAGGTCTTCCCGGCTGTAGGCGGCGGAAAAGGTGTGAACCTCACCGCCGAAATACTCTCTTCCCAGCCGGGCCTCGAACGGGGAACTGGCACAAGTGCCATCCAGGGTTTCCCTGAGCATGGGAAAGACGGCATGCATGGCAAAGGCTTTGAGCGCCAGAAGGATTCGGCAGCCGGTTTCACGCTTTACGCGTTCCAGTATTGCCAGGTTTTTCGCCAGGGCTTCGTCGCTCACGATAAAACAAGGCGACGGCACGCGTGACAAATCGGTTATTAAAGGAAAATTTCGGTCCATGGCAATCCATATTCATTCAAGGCTTCCATAAACGGATCAGGGTCGAACTGCTCCATATTATAAACGCCTGCTTGTTTCCAGAGCCCCTTGACCATCATCATGGCCCCGATCATGGCCGGAACCCCGGTTGTATAGGAAATGGCCTGGGACCCCACCTCCCGGTATGCCGTCTGATGATCGCATATATTGTAGATGTAATATTGTTTTTCCCGGCCATCCTTGACCCCTTTAATCAGACAGCCGATGCAGGTTCGTCCTTTTGTGACCGCCCCTAGTGACCCCGGGTCCGGGAGTAGCGCCTTCAGAAACTTGAGCGGCACGATCTCCCTGCCCTCGTAATTCACAGGGTCGATACGGGTCATTCCGATATTTTCGAGGACTTCCAGATGCTTGAGATAGTTGTCCGAAAACGTCATCCAGAACCGTGCCTGCCTGATTTCCGGCATGTGCCGGACAAGCGACTCGAGTTCCTCGTGATACATGAGATAGATTTTTTTTGGACCGATCCCTTCCGGGAAATCATATGTTTTTGAAACAGACAAAGGGTCGGTTTCAATCCACTTTCCGGAATCAAAGTATTTTCCCTTCGCGCTGACCTCACGGATATTGATCTCCGGATTGAAGTTGGTGGCAAATGGAAGACCGTGATCCCCTGCATTGCAATCGATAATATCGAGTTCATGAATTTCGTCGAAATGGTGTTTTTTCGCCCATGCACAAAAGACATTGGTCACGCCCGGGTCAAACCCACTCCCCAGAAGCGCCATCAGGCCGGCATCGCGAAAGCGTTCATGATAATCCCACTGCCAGGCGTAACAAAACCGGGCTTCATCGGGCGGTTCATAATTGGCCGTATCCAGGTAATCGACCCCGGATGCAAGGCATGCATCCATGATCGCAAGATCCTGGTACGGAAGCGCCACGTTTATGACCAGATTCGGCTTAAACCGGTCGAGCAGTGCGATCGTCTCCCCGACATTGTCCGCATCGAGCTGTACGGTTTCAATTTTGCGGGACAACGCCGCCGCAATCTGATCACACTTTTCAACCCGCCTGCTGGCCAGACATATATCCGAAAAAACATCCGTCCGTTGGGCGCATTTATGCGTAACCACCTTCCCCACGCCACCCGCGCCGATAATGAGTACTCTCGCCATAAAGAATGGTCCCTTTCGCTTGGCATTTTTCAATTTGTCACACTATCCGACAATTCTTCATGATTTATACATGAAACAACCGGAAACAAGACGATTAAAACGGAAAATAGTTCCTGATTAATTATTTTCACCCCGATTTGCAATAAAAATCCTTTTCCAACATCCGTTAATCCTGAAAAATCGTATCAGAAAAGCTTGCAATCGATGATTTTTAAATATAATTTAGAAAATTTGTGTTGTGTGGGAAGAAACTGACATGAGATCGGACTGCGCCAATCCTTCACCTTCATTTCGGAAAAGTTCATGCCTTTGATCCAGACGATAACGCTTGCCATCATACAGGGGCTCACGGAGTTCCTGCCTGTTTCAAGTTCAGCGCATCTGCTGCTGGTGCCGGTTTTCACGGGGTGGCCGGACCAGGGACTTGCTTTTGACGTGGGACTGCACGCGGGAAGCCTGGTCGCTGTCATCATCTACTTCCGAAAAGAGATCGCCGAAATGACATCCGCCTGGTGGAACTCGATCTTCAAAAGGGAGTTTACCGACAATGCCCGGCTTGCCTGGGCAATTATTCTGGGCACAATTCCGGTTGGACTTGCAGGGCTGTTCATGCGGGATATCGTGGCCGGCCTTTTTCGTTCTCCGATCGTCACGGCAGGCGGCCTCATTGGCTTCGGGCTTCTGCTCGGATGGGCGGATTGGCGTAAACGAGGGGAACGTTCAATCGGTGATATTCGCTGGGTTGATGTTTTTTTTATTGGCTGCGCCCAAGCCCTTGCCCTGATACCGGGCACGTCCCGTTCAGGGATCACGATAACAGCGGGACTGATATCCGGTTTTTCCAGAAACGAAGCGGCCCGTTTTTCATTTCTGCTGTCAATCCCGGTGATTGCTCTGGCCGGGCTGCTGGAAGCCCGGTCACTGATACAAACAGGGCCGGATACCGACTGGTCAGCCGTCATTATCGGGATGGTGATTTCCGGAATCACGGCTTTTGCCTGCATCCACTATTTTCTGACCTTTATCCGACGCATTGGAATGCAGCCCTTTGTCGCCTACCGGGTGGCACTCGGCATACTTCTGCTTGTTCTCTATCTATAACCACTCCATCGGGGGTTCAGATTTGACGACTTCGTAAAACTTCGTTATGCGCAATCTCTCAGAACTTCACGTACATTTAAGTACGCTGCATTCTTCGAGATTGCGCAAGCCTTGATCTTGAACTTTTTACAAAGTCGTCTGATCGCGATTTTTTTACGAGATTGTCAAATTAATTACAATCGTAAAAAGTCCAAAATCTGCAGGGATGGCTAAATGAAACCTTCCCATATACAAGGATAGTGATTTTTCATTCGCGATGGCATACATATAGTATTCCGAGCGAATGTAAAATTGCTACAACGCAATAGATGGAACTTTTAACGACGCCATTTATGCTATGGTTCCCAACCCCAGGTACCAGGTGGCAATGGCGAAATAAATCACGACCCCGCCGATATCGGCGATGGACGTCACCAGGGGGGCACTGGCCGTTGCCGGGTCCAGCTTGAAATGCGTAAGCAGAAACGGCAGGGAAAGTCCCAGCAGGCTTCCGAACAACACCACGCACACCATGGCCAGGGAAACAATCACGGCAACATCCGGCCCGCCCCGGAAAATTCCGATAAAAGAGACTGCCACCCCCATGCACGCTCCGATACAAAGGGCAATACCCACTTCTTTTCCGATGAGACGCAACCAGTCTTTCATAACGACGTCCCCGATAGCAAGTGCGCGCACCATGAGGGTGGCAGACTGTGCTCCCGCATTACCGCCGCTGCCGATAAGCAACGGAAGAAAGAAAACCAGGGCTACCGTGGTCTGAATCGTCTCTTCATAAAAAGCGATTCCCGCCCCGGAAAAGATGTTCATAAAGACGAGTGCCAGCAACCATGGGAGCCGTTTCTGGATCAAAAGCCAGGAACTCGCATCTTTCAGCCCGATATCCACCAGGTCATCCCCACCGGTCCCGGAACTGATGGAACCCATCCGGTGAAAGTCCTCCGTGGCCTCCTCTTCAATAACATCGTGCACGTCATCAAAGGTAATGATCCCCACCATCGCATCGTTGCCGTTGGTGACCGGTATGGCCAGGAGATCGTATTTCGCCATTTGCCGTGCGACGGCTTCCTGATCGTCATGCACATTGGCACGGATCGGATCGCGTCGCATAATATCCTCGATCCGGGCGTTCGGCTTTGCCAGGATAAGCTCACGCAAGGATACCTGACCGATCAATCGCCGTTCCGTATCGATTACATAAGCGTAATAAATCGTTTCCTTGTCCGGCGCTTCCAGTCTGAGTTTGTCAATGGCCAGCCGCGCTGTAAAGTTTGGTGAGAGTGTGGCATACTCGGAGGTCATAATGGCCCCGGCGGTATCCTCTTCGTACGAACTGAGCCTGCGGATATCCTCGCGCTCTGTTTTGGCCAGCAAATGCAGAAGACCCTCACCGCGCTCGTCCGGCATCGACTGGATCAGGTCAACCCTGTCATCCGATGACATGTGGGCGATTATCCGGGCAAGGATATCATCCGGAAGGTGGCGTGCAATCTCCCTTTGATCATCATAATCCATGTGCACCAGGACATCGGCGCAGCAATCCGGTGAAAGCCCCGTAAAGATATCCGCGACTTGTTCCATGTCGAATTCTGAAAATTGTACGGCAAGATCGGCGGGATGTTCGGCTGCACACAATCTGGTGAAGTCGGTTTTATCCACAGATTCGGAAGCGTTGCCCGTTTCGGGCACAAACTGGCTGGTTGGAAATTTGAGGGGTTTGTTCACGGCCCTGCCTCCTTTACATGATCCGCCTCGGGACAGGCGGACCGGAAGCATAGCCATCCGGCAGAAAATCAGGACGTATTGATCTTACACCAAATCATCCGGTTTCTTCCGCTTGTCATTAAAGGCGGGTGTTCATGAAAAAAATACGTTATTGTGATAAAGATTGCAGACATCGGTAAGTGAGGACTACTACCTTCGTCATCCATTGTTGTACTCTCCATGAAGCTGTCAATATCCCATTTAAGTTTTATATCGTAAGAAACGATCTCGTTGAAAATTTCGTTCCCGCTCTTTGGCAAGTAAATAAACAAAAATTTCAAGAATCAAAATGTAATATAATATCGAAAATACAGGGCCGGTGTCAAATAAAAAATACGTGTGTTCGAAAACGAGTTTGTTCGACATGCCCGTTGATTATTTCCGGTAATCGTCTGCAACAATATTATACCGCCGCATGACCTGTTGTAGGCTTTGTCGCTCAAGCCCGCACATGGCTGCTGCGCGGGTAACATTCCCTTCGGTTTCGGAAAGAAGGCGGCCGATGTATGACGCATTGAAATTCTGCAACATGACCTCTTTGGCCTCCCGGTAAGAAAGAGACTCATTGCTTTGATCGAAATTTTCATATCCGGTCCCGGAAGGCCGGATTGTCCCGGCCGAAATATCCTCGGGGTAAATCATGTCGTGCTTTGAAAAAAGGATGCCCTGAACGATGGCATTTTCAAGTTCGCGGACATTCCCGTTCCACTGCCAGGTGCTGAGGGTTTCCAGAAGCTCCGGAGAAAGGGTCTTGTCGGGACGGTTCAGCTTGATACAGTGTTTTTGTACAAGATAACTGGCGATCAAGGGGATATCCTCCGGGCGTTTTCGCAACGGGGGAAGCTCTATGGGCAAAACATTGAGACGGTAAAAAAAATCCTCCCGGAACGCCCCCTCTTTAATTCGCGCCTGCAAGTTCCGGTTGGTCGATGCGATAATGCGAACATCCACACTGATGGTGAGGGTATCCCCCAACGGCTTGATCTCCTTTTCCTGGATCACACGAAGTAACTTGGTCTGAATGGTCGGACTCACGTCGCCGATTTCATCCAGGAAAATCGATCCCTCATGGGCTTCCTGAAATAGCCCGTTCCGGTCCCGGGTGGCATGTGTGAAAGCGCCTTTTTTATAGCCGAACAATTCACTCTCCAGTATCTGCTCCGGCACGGTGGGACAATTTATGGCCACAAAGCGCCTGTCTTTTCGGCTGCTCAGTGCATGCACGGCCCGGGCCGTCAAGTCCTTGCCGGTGCCGGATTCACCAGTAATAAGCACGGTCAGATCTGTTGCGGCCACCATTTTTATAACCTCAAAGACCTGCCGCATTGCGGGACTCTTCCCGACAAGGCCGCAAAATTCATGCGGCGTGCTGACGCCGGATTTCAACCTTACATTTTCCCGGATCAAGGCGCTGCGTTCAAGCGCCTTTTCCAGACGAACCATCAGGGCGTCATGGTCAAACGGCTTGGTGATGAAATCATACGCCCCATGCTGCATCGCGTTGACCGCGGTATCAATATTGCCATATGCGGTCATGATTATTACGGTCTGGTCCGGTTTTGTCCTGCGTATCAGTTCAAGCAGTTCCATGCCGTCCATTTCCGGCATTTTCATGTCTAGCAGAACCAGGTCGAAACTGTTTTCCGAAAAGCGCTGGAACGCTTTTTTCCCGGAAGAAGCCGTTGTGACAATGCAGTCGAGATCCGGCTCCAGGCTGCGTTTCAGCAGTTCCAGCAGATCCGGTTCATCATCCACAACCAGAATTGAAAACTTTTCCATACCGACTTTCCTTCATGTTGCACAATAAATAGGTGCCTTTGTAAAACGTCACAAAATCTGTGAAGATGGCCAAGTGAAAAGCTCCCTATAACAAGGCATCGCAATTTGATTCCGATCGAATGGAAAATTGCTGCAACGAAGTAGATGAGCCTTTTTACGACGCCATCAAAGTGTCTTTTGCCGGATTAACCGGTAGTATTACGGTAAAGACAGCGCCCTTCCCGGGCTTGCTTGAAACCTGAATTTCACCACCATGATTTTTAATGATACCGTAACTCACGGCCAGGCCGAGTCCGGTCCCTTCACCCGTTGATTTGGTTGTAAAAAACGGATCAAATATCCGGACAAGATTTTTCGCGTCTATTCCGTAACCATTATCCGCAACACTTACTTTTATCTGACGCACTTCGGGTTCATACGCTGTTGAAATGACAATGGCGCCATCTTCGCCCACTGCATGCCGGGCATTCATCAGCAGGTTTATGAGCACCTGCTTGATCTTCTTGTCATCCATGGACATGGGAACGACATTTTCATCAAAACGGGTTTCGATGCGGATTTTTTCCATTTTCCCCCGGTGCTTGATAAAAATAAGCACATCATCGATCACGTCATGAATGTTGATCTCGGTTTTTTCAGGCTTTGAATGCCTGGCAAAGTTAAGCAGATCGTCCACAATCGTCTTGCAATTTCGGGCATGCTTTAAAATCACCTGCAAGTCCTGATGTTTCTGGGATGCCGGTTCTTCGCCCCGGAGCAGCAGCTGGGTATAACCCTGGATAACCCCCAGGGGATTGTTCAGCTCATGGGCAATCCCTGATGACAACTGGCCGATCGATGCAAGTCGATCGGTCTGCGCCATCCGTTTTTCATGTATCAGCAACGCCGCGGTTCTTTCCTGAACCCGGTTTTCAAGTGTCTCGTTCAGGCGCATAAGTTCGGATTGAGTTCCCTGCAGGGCCTTTCGCTCCGCAAAAACCCCCTGGTAAATATGCCACGCACGATTGAAAAAAAGCGTCACCGCGGCAACGACAATAAGGAGCATGGTGTTCAGGCTGCCGCTGACCGGCCGAATATGTTCCCACACCGGGTCATAACCGGAAACAAAAAGCACCTGCTTGAGGATATGCCCGGCCGACCGGGAAATGGCAAACCCCGCAAGACCAACGGCAAGCCACAAAAGGTATGTCCAGACCAGGTTTTCAGGATCCTTTCGAATCAAACGCCAGGCATGCCGAATACTCAAAATCGAAAAAACGATCATGAGGAAAGCACCTGCGACATCGACGAAAATAATGGGAACCCAGGTAATCGTCATGCCCCGCCCCCTTCTACCTTTTTTTCCTCAAAGTCGGACAGACGCGCCAGTCCCCGGTACAGGAAAAACAACCCCGGCACGCACAGCAGATGATCGAGCTTGGCAATATAGTAAAACCATGCCAGCACCGGGCCTCCCCGGGTGGTTTCCACAAGCATGGTAAAAGAATCGACACGACTCGTAATCACCCACGCAAGTTGTTCATCCAGCAGGTGGGCGACAAATGCAACCGCAGACCAGAGAATCAGAAAAAATGCCGAGTACTTGATCTCACGCCACCCCGGTTGCCGGTCCAGTTCACGATTGCGGAGCCAGTAAATGAGGATTCCCATGGAAAAAATGAAAAACACATGAGAAAACTGGTGGATGACAACCCCTTCCGGGTCACCGTGCGGTTGAGTGGCAATTGCAGGAGACGACGTTGCCAGCAGTGTAATGAAACATGCAGTGACGATTAACTTGAGTTTGTCTTTCGATATCATATAATGAAATTTCACCTTGTTTCACACAAACCTTAAATGCTCATTATTTATCTTTTTTTGAATCAAGGACGGTTGTCGTGCCAAAAACGCTCGGGTACCCCCCCGTGACTATCCACTTCCTTCATGCTGATCATCTCTTCGCGGTCCTGCTCGTCGGAATCGGTCCCCTGCTTGAACAAAAAGACGGGAAAGCGGCGCTTCAGCTTGGCCCACAAAATTCGGCACAAGATATACATGGGAATCATTATAGCTGGAAAACCAACGCTTTTACCCAGAAAAGGGATGTAAAACAACAGTTCAAATTCAATATTGCCGAACC
>SLIE01000419.1 GCA_007135795.1 Desulfobacterales bacterium | reverse complement strand
TTGTGCCGACCCATGAACTGCCGACCCGACCGATCAGGCCGCCGGCACGGGCTGCAAAGCCACCATCCGCGGCATCAGCGGTAACATCCCCGGTGGCGTAACAATCAATGACGTCACCGGCTGCCCCGTCACCGCCTCCCCCTTTTCTGCCGATCAGGCCGCCGGCGTATACATTATAGCTGTCGCTATTACCGACGACGGTCACACTGGCATAAGAATTTAAAATATCCCCGCCATCCCTGTTATCCGTTTGACCGTCGCCGTTCTGGCCGATCAGTCCTCCCACACTCACGTTTCGGCGAAGATTTGCCCCACTCACGTTGCGGTCAAGATTTGTTGCGCTTACACTGCCTTCAGCATGAGAATCCGAGATATCACCGTGATTTCTTCCGATCATGAGTCCCGCACGCAACATACCGCCAAAATCAATTTCAGCCGTCAGGGTGCCCGTCACATAACAGTTCGCAATCTCCGCCTGGTTTCTCCCAACCAGGGCACCCACATCCAGCCCCCGATCTTGGCTGGTTACTGTTATATCAACATCCACAAGGCCAAGATCCCTAATTTCAGAGCCCTCTCCGGTGACGCCGAACAGGCCGATGCGATCACATGCAGAATTATTCATCATCAGATTGCTGATCATAAGGTTGCTGATCATAAAGCCGTTACCGTCGTAGCTGCCGGTAAATGGATTATCCTCTGTCCCTATGGGCTCCCAACCTTCGCCATCGTTCCAGCGTGAACTGCCGAGGTTGATGTTGGTCGTCTGCACGAAATGCAGGTCGAGTTTGTGACGCACGGCGTCGAGGTGAGCTGCAGTGTCGACTTGATAGGGATTGGCCTCGCTGCCGTCCCCCCCGGCAAAACCGAAGGCATCCGCCTCCGGCGCCATGAACAGCAGGAATAAAACAAAATACCCCAACAGGGCACAAAGAGGGTGGCTAAATGCCAGGGCGCGGCATTTCTTTACGGTACTGACTGTATTCATAATGAGTCTCCAGCGATGAATAAGTTAATTGGAAAAAAATCTTTGTAGGGCATCCGGTAGATGCCGAGATAGACCGAACTACTACAATGTTTATGGGAGCCTCAAACATTGGTCGAACAGCGGCAGGCCGAGAACAGGAGCTACAGAGAGTCTCATTAGAGGTGCGCCGCCGCAAACTAACAGCGTGCGGTGCTATAAATTAAAAAGCCATTGTCACACGATCCCAATGAATATTCCGCGGCGAACATCCCACCTTGAATGAATCATCTTTATGCACTAGGCTACTGCAATTGCAAGTCGCTATTTTGTCGTCTTTTTATTTTTTTTTGGGTAGTCTGTTGTCGTCTTTATGTAAACTTATGGCTAAAAACCATTTAAATACAGTTGTATATACGCACTTCTGTTTCAGCAAAAAGATTTAAAGAATCTTCTTAAATATCGTTGTGTAGAATCAGGTTTACATGTGTATCAAAATAGCAGAAAGCCTAAGATGAATTTCGCTAATGGAAGGAATGTTTTGGTTGATTTCGAAAATAATCCAACCGCAGAGCCACCTTGGATTGGAAATTTTGGAGTTTTTGCAGGTGTGAGATCCGGTTAAAGACCATTGTGAAAAGCAGAAACCGGCCACGGGCAAGGCTATAACAACAAAGGCGGAATAATTTACCAGATGGTTTTCATGATGCCAACGGAAGCAAAGACTTTGATGGCAACATGCTTGCCTGCGCAGACAGTATTCCCGTGCCTCCTGAAATTTGCACCTTGAATCTGCCATGATATCCTTTTTATAGGTAGCCGTCTCCCGGCGAAAATTTAAACCTGCAATTAAAGGAGGACGCCATGTTGCTTTCAAAAGCCGTCATAAATTTCATGGAGTACCAGAGAATCAACTCGGGGAAAAAATACGGTCAAGAATTCTAATCTTTTCCTGGACAGGCTCAATTCCACAAATATCGAACGAAGTGAAGCAGACTACCTATTTTCATTATCCATCTGGAGGCTATGCGGCATCATGCGGTGACCCCACCGATGGGTGGTATGGCACTGCCAGCACTCGTGGACGGAAGGGTCCTCCAGATGATCCATGAATTCCTGGTGTCCTTCCCGGATTTGCTCCCAGAAATCAGGGGCATGGTGGGACGCGGGTGGATTATGGCAACGGCTGCAATTCCTGTTGTCCGCGGGTGGATGCCGGAACCCCTCGACTTCCCACGTACGAATGCCATGGCAGATCCGGCAGTCATCGCCGAAATTCCCATCATGCGGGTCATAATGACAATCCGTGCATGACAGTTCCGGATTAAACAATGTGTGATCCACTTCGGAGATATCCCCCAGGTACCCGAGATGCTCGGTATGGCATTCCAGGCAATGCTTTTCCGCTTCATGAAACCGCAACCAGGGCTTCAGAAGATCCGCATCATCAAAAAAATGGCATTGTCGGCACATTTCATCGGTCACACCCTGCCAGGGAATATGACAGGATGCACAATCCGTTATAAATTCATGTGCACGACTCAACCCTCCCGGCTTCGCGGCTTCTTCATTTGTATAAACCCAAATTGAGAACCCCGCGATCAAAGCGAGAATCAGACCATTCAAGACCATTTTTTTCATGGCAGCCAGCGAAGCCCGTAATAAAGCGTGGTCATTATGTGTACGATCAGCAATGCAAACAGCAATGCCGAAATAATGTGATGAACCCTGAGCCACCTTTCAAAAAGCCGTTTTATCCGGTCAAAAAATTTCAGGGTATATTCTATTTCTGCAAGAGCCTGGACTTCATCGATCCAGCGATCGCATTCATCCTCCAATCCCCACGGGCCGGTTCCCCCTATGAAAGCCTCGTCGATTTTCGTAACACCGGGCGTGTTGTCAGACCTTGGGGACGCCGATGATTCCGGGAGTCTGCAAGCCGCAACCAAGCCATCCTTCCGATCCTTTATGTGCGCCCGCAACAAACCATGACTGCGTTTTTGCTCCTTCAGGGAACGGTTTACACTTTTAAAAAGATACCGTCCGGCAATACCGCTCAATACCACCAGTAAAAGCGATAAAAAAAGGAGGATACCGATGAGGCTGGAAAATTTATGGCCGGAATGGATGACCACGAGGGATGCGCCGATCAAACCGTATGTAATATGCGTGGCAAGGGGGTTTTGTTTGCCGCGTTTCTTTAAGATTCGCTTGCGGAAAGGATAGATCAAGGTCATCAGGATAAATATGCCACCAATGATCCCCAGGCCGTGCCCAAAGGCGCTTCCCGGGAAAGACCGGCTCTGATGGAACAAAAACCCGGCCACCAGGATGACAAAAAAAACAGCCAGCCAGGCATTGATGTTCTTTTCATGCCACATGGAATCAGGCTCCTGATACCAGATTGATGCTGGAGAAACTAAACCCGGTCTGAATTGCCATCGTCCATCTCCTTTCGGATCAATTCAAGAATTTCCCGGGTCCGTCTCTGACGCTGGATATATAAGGCAAGGGCCCCCAGGGCGAAGACAATCAGAAAAACCATGGTGAAAAAATGCGCCCAAGACATTCCGAAAATACCTTCCTGAACCTCGGTGTATTGTTCGGATATCCCCATCTGATCCCGGAACCACCGGATATCTGTATCCTGATCAGCTCCGGTTTCCGCCGAAGCCACCGGGTATAAACCGGCAACCGCCGGTGATAAAAATGCAAAGACCGGAGTCCGGGTTGATTCAACCATGAACCCCAACGAGCCGGTCAGGGTGATTACTATCACCCACACGTTCACTCGATGCAATTTCTTACAAATCAAGGTCATTTTTCATGGTCTCTTTATTTGTACAAACAAAAAAAGAACTCGATTATCGAACGCTTGCAGCGCTGACGCAATAGGGTATGGGCGCATGCATCAGCATTGAGGGTTTCGTAAAAGCACGAAAACGGTAAAGATGGTTAATTCAAAAGTTCCATATACAAGGCGTGGAGATTTGATTCCGAACAGATGCAACACCGCACCAACGAAGCAAACGCAATTCTTACGATGCCATCGGCTTTGAAATGAATGTATTTGCAAATACTGCGTATGTCAAATTTGCGAAGGGCCTGCTGCTTTCTGCATGCACCACATCGTCGCCGTTATTGCCGACAGCAAAGAAGACCGGAGCCACTTCCCCGAATTCTTTTCTGTCGGCCATGCTTTAAAACCCAAAAGCCAATTGAACCGTGATGATGTCCTTGTCTGTTACGGCATCGCTGTCACTGTCAACGGCTGTCCATTCCGCTGTGATTTTGTTGGCCAGTCCCTTGATGTAATAATTCACGCCAAGGCCGTAAACCAGGGTATCTTCCGTCCCGTCAGCATCGGGCATAATCGTTTGAAAATGTCCGAAAGGCTGGATCCGCTCGGCAAACAGATACCCCACCTGACCGGAAATAATCTCCCCGTCTTCACCGGCTGAAAGATCGGTATCCGTTATGCCGTTTGCCGAATTATTAATATTGATATAAGCGAAAGTTCCGGTGACGGCACCTGCTCCAAACGGAATGTCAAAATGCAGATCAACGGTGTATGCGCTATAATTTCCCTGTGTGATACCCCAGTCCAGATCCGATTGATAATCGAATCCGGCGCCTATTGCGAGGATGGAGGCTTCGCCAAGAGTGGTGGCCACATTGAACCAGCCTGTTTCCGGGTCGAGAAAGGAATAACTGATCCGGCCGGCATAACGAAGGTTGTTATCGGGATTTCCCACGGGGCCTTCCGGGACTTCATCAAGAACGGGGGGAGCCGCCCCTTTTGCGCCATCACCGATCATAAAACGGTACTGGAGCTTATCCTCCAAAACATTTCCCCAGAGCGTGACACCGTCATCACGTCCGACCTTGCTCGGATAAAAGATGCTGCTGCGCGTTCCCCCCTGCCCCCAGTTAAGATCCGTTGTCATCAACCCCTTGGTCGAAGTGGTCCCATAATCACGGGTAAAGGGGACATACATGCGCCCCGCCTGCACCATCAGAGTGTTCCCCAGAATTCTGTAATTTGCCCAGGCATCCCGGACGGCCAAGCCTGTGCCGACGCCCATGCCGGGAGAATCAAGATCATCCTGGCCGATTCGATCGGCGGCATAGTGAACGAAGAAGCTCAGGTTTTGTGTCATCGTACCGCTGAGATTGAAATACGACCGCCGCAGCATGAATTCATTTAAACTGTCTTCGGACGTCTCGTCTCCGGTCGGACCATGATCGCTCACATACTGATACCACGCCTGTCCCCAATAACCGATGCTCAAAGAAACCTCGTCATTGCGATAAAGTTCAAAAGACCAAACCATCGAGGGGAGTAAAATCATTGCCACCAGTAATACCAAAGTTTTCCGAAACATGATGATACCTCCATTTAAAATAATCTGGTTCGTCCTATACATTTCCAGCTTCCAACTTCAAAGAAGCGAGCTGGTGATAGGAAATACGAATCCAAGACTTTAGAAAAAGTTCTCAATTTCGTTGTTACACGCTGAATATACTATAGGCTTGATTCCCGGCGCACAAAAGCCGGGCGAGATACTTTATATAATGCCGGTACGAAACATGATTTTCTCCAAATTACGGAAGGCGAAACTCCAATCCAGGAATACCGAGCGTATTTGAAGACAATGCGATGAAAGATATTTTAAATAATTAACATAACGACAGTAAAAGCAAAGACGAGCTGATGCTTTATGCGAAACCAGGCATGAAACAGGCCAATCATTATTGCATATATCCTGAAGGCGAGATGATTTTGATTCCGAGCCATGTAAACTCGCAACCAAAGCAAATGGAACTTGTAGCGACTCCATCAAAACTCAAGGAAATATGATAAAAAGCCTTGTCATACCAGGCAAACTGATTATTTTGTTTCGACCAATTGTGCATCGAATAAACTCATGGAAGGATGAAAAAGATTCACAGACAAAGGTTTGACAGTGCAAATTTTTCACAGTTGATTAGTGTTTGAAATTTATTTTCCAGCTGCAGTATCCTTGTTCCGGTGGTGCGACCTCTCCAGGATTGCATATTATTGATAACCGGTTCTTGCCCGGATGAAGCGACTGCTTCTTGATTTATGCCCGTTGCGGACCTCGAATGCAGATTTCATTCCGGAACTGATCGTCTCAAATCCGATATCTGTCTGGTAGATTAAAACAGGAGGAACACTTTTTTGTTAATTAACTGGTATAAATTTTGCATTTTACACAGAAACGACTTGCAAACATCTCCAACCAGGAAATCTCTGAGCGGAAATGAAAATATATAGAAAATTGAGGTTTTACCATGAATAACAACTGCCTGATGCCGGGAACGATTCTCGGAGGAAAATATCAGATCATCAAATTGATTGGTCAAGGCGGCATGGGAACCGTGTACATGGCGTATGATATCCACCTGGATTTGCAGGTGGCCATTAAGATCATATCACCCGGGCTGATCGGTAACGACGAGGAATCCGATTTGACCGACGCTTTAAAGCGATTTGAAGCGGAAGCCAAAATTGCCGCGAAAATCGACCACCCGAATGTTGTACGAATATTCGGGTATCAAACCGATAGCGTCGAGATGCACGGTGAGGTCAATAAGACTGAATTTCTTGTAATGGAAATGCTTTCCGGCAGAACGTTGCGCAACACGATGGATATCAGCGGTTTTGAGCACGAAGCGGAAATCGCTGATTGGATAGTCAAGTATCTCATACCCATTCTTGATGGATTGGAGAAGGTCCACGAATGCGGGATCATCCACCGGGACATTAAACCGGAAAACTTCCTGATGAAAGACAACACACCGAAACTGGCGGATTTCGGCCTTTCAATGGGGTTTAATTTTCCAGCGGTGACCGGGTCGATAGCCGATATCTTCGGCACCGCCCCTTACGTGGCCCCCGAGCAATTTTACAATTTCAGCATGGCGCGCGAAGCGGCCGATGTTTATTCCATCGGCAAAATTCTCTACGAGGTGGTTGAAGGAAAGATGACCGACAAGGTCAAACCGTTCAAGCAGGTCAGCCTTTCTCATCCGGATACGGATTTTCTCAAGCAGCTTGACCGAATCATCCGGGATGCGACAGCGGAAAACATACACGACCGCATTTCTTCTGCACGCGAACTGAAAAAAGATCTTACCGATTTGATTTTTTGCGAAAAATCAATAAACCCGGTGCAAGACAGGCGGGCATCCACGAATGCGATTCGAAACAAAGCTGCGGTGGTTGCTATTTTGTTCCTCTTTTTGACTGCAGGGGCATGGGCGATGCATTTTGCCCACAATAATAATATTGCCGGGATGAACGACATGAACCATAACTTGGACCATCTCCCAACTCATCTCATGGCGGAAGGAACGGATTCGCCCCAAGTGCATATGATCCCTTACGAAGCGTCCGCCTTTGAACCAACCATCCAGGCATCGGATAATTCCGTTCTTCAGTTTATGCCTCCCGCAACATTGACCCCGGGGGAAGGCAACAGTTCCGACAACGCAGAAATCAGCGTAACGCCTTTTTATATATCTGAAAACCCGGTTACCAACGGGCAATATGCAGCATTTTTAAATGAGATCGCGGATCGTGTCACAATACGAGATGATGACGTGTTTATCGATGATCGACTGGCGATTACCCTCGGTGAAAAAATCAGGGGCTATATCCCCATTTCCTATGATGGTCGGCGCTTTTCAGTACAACACCCCATGCACTCTGCCTGTGGCGTCCTTCTGGTTACCGGGTTCGGAGCGGAAGCATATGCCGAGCACTACGGCTTGCGCCTCCAGACGGAACAGGAATGGATCTATATTTCTCTCGTGGATGACGGTTCCGCGAATGCGATAATACCATTGCCGGTGCCGGTTATGGATTATGAAAAAAATTCATTCGGCCTCAGGGGCATAGGACAGATAGCGGAATGGAGTAAAACCGTTGATGGGGTTCTGGTCATTATGGACCCGGCAATATCCGAGGTGGCGGGGATCGACAATCTGCAGGCAAAAGATCCTGACAGCTATTATACGGATACGGGTTTTCGAGTTGCAAAAGACGTGGCGGATTGATCGGAGATGAACCCAAACCGTATCGCTGACTGCGTAAAACTTGTAAGACACTGTATGGCGGGATAAAGATTGTTTTTAAGAAGCTTTCAGCTCGCACTATAAAAACGGATATGCTTTGATTGGCGATCAAGAAAAACGATGTTCTGTTCCGGTTCTGCCGAATTTTGCACGTTGAATCCACGAATGTTCTCTGGGTCGAAATTCGCATTGCTGTCGGGGCATAGCTGTAGTCTACAGTAACGTTGGAAGTAACCGGCGCCGCCAATGAACTTTCCGCGAAGCGCCGCAAGCCTTTCCGGCGTCCGGTTTACTGACTGGATGGGCTGAGGGACTTTCGTCCTTTAAGCCATCTTTTCAGAGAATCTTGGCTTTCCCCGGATGGACTTCCTGCAAGGAGACCGTATACGCTGATATCTTCGTCTAAATCTTCCCAGTGAATTCCCTGGCCTTTTCCGATTAATCGCCAGTTCGCCCGTTCTTCGGAATCAGCGTATTCAAGCCGGGGAAACCATGCCAATGGTGCTGAAATGGTTCGCCCGTCGCTGAGATCAACCGTAATGGTATCTTCGGTTATCTGTACATTTATTGCATAAGGTGTTTCGATATTA